>CABQCB010000067.1 GCA_902462475.1 uncultured Oscillibacter sp.
ACTCCCGTACGGCGAAGCTCAGCTCCGGGGTGGGACGCAGGGCCTCGAAAATGCGCACGTGGATGCCGTTGGCGGCGCAGACCTCCGCGGCGGCACGGGCGAACTCCATGGAGTGGTTGCGGCAGTCCATGCAGATGGCCACGCCCCGGTCCTTGCCCGCCTGGCCCTCGGCGCAGATCACGTCGGCAAAGCCCTGGGTAGCCCAGCGGATGACGTGGATGTTCATATTGTGCAGTCCGGTGTACATGGTGCCCCGCAGTCCGGCGGTGCCGAACTCCAGAGGACCGTAGAACCGGGACTCGATCTCCTTGGGGTCGGAGCGGATGGCCTCCAGCTCCGCGTGCTCTTCCGGGGACAGGGCGGGGCTTGCCAGCCACTTTTCATATTCTTTCATGAAATCCATACGCTGTTCCTCCTGTTGATTGATGATACACTGCGTGGTGCAGAAATTGCGCGGTTTGGGATTCAGGGCATGTCGGGTTCTTCCTCTTCCGATGCGTCTGCGGCCAGTAGGGCCTGAGCCTCTTCCAGCCGGGACCGGGGCACATAGATGTCCACGCCCAGTCCGGCAAAGCCCATGAGCACCTTGCCCTGGGTGCCTGCCTTGAAGGCGGGGATGCCGCAGCTTTCCAGCAGGGAGAGGGTGATGTCCGCCATGCTGTCCAGCTCCCACTGGACGGACAGCTTCTCCGCCTCTTCCCGGTTGCCCTGTTCATCCACGGGCCAGGTGTCGGGGATGTTCCGGGCCCGGGCCCAGAAATCTTTCTCCATAGAAATGACCACCTTTACTTATGGTATTTGGTTCCTGCGTTGATCTGGTAAGCCCGGTAGATCTGCTCGAGCAGCATGACCCGGGCCAGGTGATGGGGGAATGTCATGGGGGACATGGAAAGCCGCAGGTCCGCCTGGGCCTTGAGGGATTCGTCCAGTCCCACGCTGCCGCCGATGAGAAATACCAAGCTGGAGTCCCCGCCCACGGCGAAGCGGGCCATGCGGTCAGCAAGCTCGGGAGAGGAGAGCGTCTTTCCCTCGATGCACATGGCGATGACAGCGGCGCCTTTGGGGAGCTTGGCGCGGATGAGGGCGGCCTCCGACTCCAGAGCCTGCCGGATCTGGGCAGGAGAGGGATCGTCGGGCAGGCGGCTCTCCGGCAGCTCGATGATGTCCAGAGAGCAAAAGCGGCCAAGGCGCTTGGCGTATTCCGCGGTGGCCTCCGTGTAGAACCGCTCTTTCAGCTTGCCCACGCACAAAAGCGTTACTTTCTGCATGCGGCCCTCCCACTGGGCACATAGGCCCGGCTCAGATGGTCCCGGGGCGCCACGGACAAAATGTCCTCGTCCAGCCCGGCAGCGGAAAAGGCCCGGCAGGCGGCGCCGAGCGCCATGGCGGGGGTGTTGTTCTCCCGGCTCAGATGGGCCAGGACGATCTCGGAGGCGCCAGCTTGGGCCAGCATCACGGCAAAGCGGGCGGCGTCCTCGTTGCTCAGATGTCCGCCGCTGCCCAGGATGCGCTCTTTTAAATAGTAGGGATAGGGACCGGAGCGGAGGGTCTCCACGTCGTGGTTGGCCTCCAGCACTGCCAGCTCCACGCCGGGCAGGATCTCCTGGGCGGCGGGCGTCACATAGCCCGTGTCGGTCATGAGGCCCACGGCGGTATCGGGGGTGTCGATCCGGTAGCCGCAGGCGCCGGGTGCGTCGTGGGCAGTGGGGAAGGGGGTGATGCGGCAGTCTCCCAGGGTGAATTGCCCTCTGGCGGGAAAAACGCGGATGCAGTCGGCAAAGGCGGGGAGACGTCCGGCAAGATCGGCTGCGGCCTCCCGGCTGGCCGCCACCGGAAGACGGCGCTTTTTCAAAAGCGTTGCCAGGCCCGCGATGTGGTCGGTGTGGGTGTGGGTGATGAGGATGGCGGTCAGGTCCTCCAGGGTGAGGCCCACTTCCCGCAGAGCCAGGGTGATGCGGCGGCAGGAAATGCCGGCGTCCAGCAGCAGATGGGTCTGACCGCAGCTTAAAACCAGCGCGTTGCCGGAGGAACCGCTGGAGAGGGTATGTACGGTGGTCAAGGAAAGTACCTCGCTTCCAAAGAATGAGAAAACGTCCGCAAGGGAGGCGGTCGACCAGAAGTCGACATCCTCCATCGCGGACGTACGGGGTCATCAGCCGATATGGGCTTCCAGCTCCTCGGATTCTCCGGGCTCTTCCACAGAGCGGATGTCCGCACCCAGGCGGCGCAGCTTGGCCACGATGTCCTCGTAGCCCCGCTCGATATATTGCACGCAGCTGATCTCGCTTTCGCCGTGGGCGGCCAGGGCCGCAATGACCAGCGCGGCGCCCGCCCGCAGGTCGCAGGCCTGGATGGGTGCGCCGGTCAGATGGTCCACGCCCTCCACCACGGCGGTTTTTTCGTCCACCTGAATGTTGGCGCCCATGCGCTTGAGCTCATCCACATAGCGATAGCGGTTGTTCCAGACGCTCTCGGTCACAAGAGACGTTCCCTCCGCCAGAGAGAGCACGGCGGTGACCTGAGGCTGCATGTCCGTGGGGAAGCCGGGATAGGGCATGGTCTTGACATTGGTCTTTTGCAGCTTTCCCGTGCGGCGGACCAGGAGCGTGTCCTCGTGCTCTTCCACTTCCACGCCCATCTCCACCAGCTTGGCGGTGATGCAGTCCATATGCTTGGGAATGATATTCTTCACGAGCACCTGCCCGCCCGTGGCAGCCACGGCGGCCATGTAGGTGCCGGCCTCGATCTGATCGGGAATAATGGCATAGCTGCCGCCGGTGAGGCGCTCCACGCCGCGGATCTTGATGGTGTCGGTACCGGCGCCGCGAATGTTGGCGCCCATGGAGTTGAGGAAGTTGGCCAGGTCCACGATATGGGGCTCCTTGGCGGCGTTTTCAATAACGGTGTCTCCCTGGGCCATGACGGCCGCCATCATGATGTTCATGGTGGCCCCAACGGACACCACGTCCAGATAGACATGGGCGCCCTTGAGGTGGCCGGTCTCCGTGGAGGCATGGATAAAGCCGCCCTCTACCACCACCTTGGCGCCCAGGGTGGTAAAGCCCTTGACGTGCTGGTCGATGGGGCGGACGCCGAAGTTGCAGCCGCCGGGCATGGCGACTTCCGCCTGGCCGAAACGGCCAAGCAGCGCGCCGATGAGATAGTAGGAGGCGCGGATCTTCCGGGCCAGCTCATAGCTGGTGCGGGTGGAGCGGATGTGGCTGCAATTGATCTCCACGGTGTGGCGGTTGATGGAGCGGATGGAAGCGCCCAGCTGCTCCAGGATCTTCAGGCACAGTGTCACATCGGAGATCTGGGGGATGTTTTCGATCCGGCAGGTGCCGTCCACCAGCAGGGCGGCGGGGATAATGGCAACGGCAGCGTTTTTCGCGCCGCTGATCTCAACTTCACCAAACAGGGGCTTTCCGCCCTGTACAATATATTTTGTCAAAGTATTTACCCTCTCTTCAAGGCACATTCTTTTGTGGCGGCAATGCCGTCCGCCTCTGCGGACAGTTTGCCCGGCCGGTGCCGCTTCATACCCGCGGAAAGGCCGCGGGCCGGGAAAATTTCATCCGGGGAAACTCACACAGCGATACTATATCATATCCTCGGTGGAAATGCAAACCATTCCTGCGCTGTTTCCATAATTAGTTCAAAAATGGCATAAACCGCCCCGGCAGGCTATTTGCGGGTCACCGCGCCGGTTTCACAGTTGACATAATATGACCCGAAATCTGTGTCGATGCGCCAGGTGGGAATGAGCGTGGTGGAAGAAGCGGAGGTGCTTTGTGCCTGATAGCAGGCAGCGACGGCGGTGATCTGGGAGACGACGGCGCCGCTTTCCAGATGCGTGTTCAAAAACGCGGTAAGGGCGGATATAGCGGAGAGCAGGTCGCTGTCGGAGGAGGCACCGGAAGCCACGGAGGGCAAAAACGTGCCGCTGACGGTCAGGACGCTGCCCTGGACGGAGAAGGAGACGGTGCAGTTGGAGACCGGGTAGCCGTCGAAGCTGCGGACGGCGGTGGCGGAAAACGGGTCCTCTTCGTCAATGGCCAGATCCTCGTACTGGAACTGACTGCAGAATTTGCGGCAAAGGCGCTCCACATTGGTGTCCTCCTGAAGCAAAATGGCCGCGTCGAAGGCGCCGCCGGAGCTGAATACCGCGGCGCCGGCGCTGCTTTCGTAGGAGTAGATCACACCGCTTTGGCTGGAGTGGCTCATGCCCTTGCCCAGCAGGAAGGCTGCCATCTGGTGCTCCTGGTCCACGTCCCGGTTCAAAGTGACACTGCCGGGCGGATCGGCGAAGGTGACGGCGTCTTCCGAAAGATCGATCTTGTTGGCCTCAAAGAGCGCCGTCAGCTGGGTGGCGGTCTGGCGGCGGCTGTCCAGCCGGGCAGCCTGCCGGCTGAGCAGGGAGCCCAGCAAAAAAAGGTTCAGCAGCGCCAGGATCAATATGATGATATTTTTCAGCCGGGCACTTTGCATGTGGGATTCCTTTCTGCGGCGGCTGCCGCCGGGTCATTCCGAAAGCCAGGTGAGCTCGCAGGAGCTGCCGCCGTCGTCCACGTAGGCCAGGGAAAGGCCGTTGTCCGGCTCCAGGGCGGCGATGGCGGCCGCCTGCTCGAGCGGGAGCACGGAGGCACTGTCCCCGGAGAGCGTATAGCTGCGCAGGGTGGCGGAAAGGGAGACGACGGCGTTGCCCTGCAGCTGGATCTCGGCAGCGGCCGAGTCGTCCAGAAAACGGATGGGCGTGCCGTCTGCATGGAGGCCGAAGCGGAGCACCGTGGTATCTCCGGACTGGGTGACCTGGGTCAAATACGGTGCGGCGCTGCCCAGATGGCCGCTGAGCAGTGTCTGCAAAAGATCCCAGGAGCCCTGTACGACCTCATTCAAAGTGGGGGAGTCGCTGTCTGTGACGAACAGCGTGCTGTGACTGCCGCTTTGGTAGCGCAGACGGCCGTCGGCAGACAGCCGGAGCGTCTGATCGCCCTCCATGACCACCTCGGTGCCGTTGGACTCCGTATACCGGGTGTTGGCGTAGGGATTGAACCCCAGCGCGGAGAGCAGGGCCGACGTATCTTCGTCGGAGGGGGACACGTCCAGCGTCTGGAACTGGGGCATGGGGGAGACGAACAGGGAACAGGGACTGATGTTTTCAAAGTCAGGATTGGAGTGGACCAGATCGAAGGCGAAGGCGGCATTGCCCAGCTCGTAGCTGCTGATCACATCCTGCAGCCGGGAGGACTTGACGGAGGTCTCGCACTGCAAAAAAGTGTCCGCACCGTCCCAGAGCAGCAGGGATACCGTGTCATTGAGCTCTGAAATGGCCACATATCTGGCACGGATGTCGGTGTCGGCGCTGCTGTCCTCCAGCCCCGCCAGCGTGGACAGGACGGAAAGCGGCAGCGGCTGCAAAAAGTCGTAGTACACACTGGCCCGGGAGAGCGCGGAGAGGAAATCCGTTTGCGTGCAGGGAGAAAAGGCCTGACCTGAGCCCAGCGCCTCGCTGAGCAGCGGCGCCAGCAGGCGGCCGAAGCGGTCGGCGTCGGCGGTGGAAAGGGCTATGTCGCCGTAGCGCCCGTAGGTACCGGAGACGGCGACCCGTACCGGCGCGGAGAGCGCCGCCGCGGCGGGCTGGGAGGAGGCGCCGGTGCCCGGAGCTCCGGATTGGAAGAGATTGCCCACGATGCCGTCATCCGGCGAGAGCATATAGCTTTGGGTCTGGATGAAAAGCAGCACCGCGGAGACGGCGAGGAGCGTGATGGCGATGTTTTGCAGCATGTCATGCCGGCTGGCACGGCTTCGGCGCATGGGCGGCACCTCCTTTCATAGAGCTCGGCGCCTCAGGTGGAGGCGGGACCGGCGATGGGCAGGGTGAGTCGGATGGTGGTGCCGGGGCCCTCGTGGGGGGCCAGGGCAATGGTGCCGTTGTGGCGCAGCACCAGCTCCCGGGCGATGGACAGTCCCAGGCCCGTGCCGCCGGATTCCCGGGAGCGGGCCTTGTCCACCCGGTAGAACCGGTCGAAGATCCGGTCCCGGTCCTTTTCGGGAATGCCGATGCCGTCATCCCAGACCTCCATCCATACGTCGTTTTCCGTGGAGCCGGCGCTGATGCGGATGTGGCCGCCGTCGGGCGTGTACTTGATGGCGTTGCCGATGACGTTCATCATGACCTGCTCCAGACGGCTGCGGTCGCCCA
Source organism: uncultured Oscillibacter sp. (assembly GCA_902462475.1). The sequence goes on from CABQCB010000067.1 coordinate 6,203, forward strand.
CGATAAGCGGCAGGTCCTCCAAAGAGCCGCAGGTGAGCTCGTGGCCGTGGTTCTTGGCGGCCAGGGCGTTGGCCCGGGCCACGCTTTCAATGGCCTCGGCAAAGGAGAACCGGGAGAGGATCAGCTCCGTGTGGCCGGAGTCCAGGCGGGAGAGGGTCAAAAGGTCCTGAACGATGTTGGTCATGCGGTCGGTCTCCGTGATGATGATATCCAGAAAGCTCCGGGCGGTCTCGTGGGGGATGTCGCCCTCCTCCGCGTCCCGGAGGGTCTCCGCGTAGCTGCGGACATTGGTCAGCGGGGTGCGCAGCTCGTGGGAGACATTGGCCACGAACTCCTTGCGGCGCTCTTCGTTGCGGTGCTGCTCCGTCACGTCGTGGAGCACGATCAAAACGCCGCCGCGGGCCTGGTCGGAAAAGGGGGCCAGGTACAGCTCCAGTGTCCGCTCTCCCACCAGCATCTCACCTTCGGCGTAGTTGGGCCGCTGAAGAGCCAGCATCTCGGCAAAGGGATAGACCGAACCGAACAGCTCGTCGTAGGTGCAGCGGTCGTCCAGATTGCGGTGGAGCATGGTGTTGGCGGCAGGGTTGCAGTGGATGAGACCGCCTTCATGGTTGAAGGCCACCACGCCGTCGGTCATGTGGAGGAACAGGGTATCCAGCTTGTCCCGCTCGTTTTCCACGGCGGCCAGGGTCTCCTGCAAGATGCCGGACATTTCATTGAATGTGCCCGTGAGGATGCCGATTTCATCGGAGGACTCCACCGGGAGCTCGCTGTCGAAGTGCCCGGCGGCCACCCGCTCGGCACCGGCGGTGAGCTTTTCGATGGGACCCACCATGGTCTTGGAGAGCAGGAAGCTCAGCAGCACGGAGATGAGCAATCCGATGACCAGGGCCTGAAAGATGATGGTGAACAGCTGGGCGTTGAGCTCGGAGACCGTCTCCTTGTTGTCCAGGATGTAGATGATGAAGGCGTTGTCCCCGGCCAGGATGGGAATGGCCACATCCATGTAGTCGGCGGTGATATCGCTCTCGTCACCGACCAAAGTGGCGTCGCCCCGGGCTACCGCGTTGCGGGCGGTGAGCAGGTTGGCGGTCTGCTGGCGGGGCAGGCTGTCCTCCCCGGCAGAGCCACTCAAAAAGGCGCCGGTCCGTCCGGCGAGAATAAAGTAGTTGCGGCTGCGGTAGTCGATGCCCAGCTCACCGGCGCTGATCTTCAGGATCTCCTGGAGCCGCTGGGCCCCGTCTTCCTGGGCGGCCTCGCTGCGCAGGGTGGATACGAATTCCTGCTGATCCTCACCGAACACATCGGCGATCTGCTCGTAAAAGGTATTGATATAAAAGCTGGAGACGCTGGTGGTCAAAAATGCACCCACCACTGCCATCAGCGATGTGATCAGCAACAGCAAGATCAGCATCAGCTTCATATGCAGGCTGCGGAACACCGGCGGCACCTCCTCTCATTGGCGTGGGATCACACGGAGAAATAGTAGCCCGCGCCGCGGCGGGTGAGGATATAGGTGGGGTTGGCGGGGTCTGCCTCGATTTTTTCCCGCAGACGCCGGACGGTCACGTCCACCGTGCGCGCGTCGTCGCCCACATAGCCGTAGTTCCAAACCTGCTCCATCAGGGCGATGCGGGAGTAGACCTTGTTGGGGTGGCTGGCCAGGAACGTCAAAAGCTCATACTCCCGCTGGGTCAGATCGATGGCCTTGCCGGCGCGGAATACCTGGTGGCTGTCCGTGTTGATGGAAAGATCGCCGGCCACCGGCATGGCGCTGGCGGCGGCGGAAGCGGGGGCGGCCATGGCGGTGCGGCGGATGTTGGCCCCCACCCGGGCGATGAGCTCCCGCATGGAAAAGGGCTTGGTGATATAGTCGTCGGCGCCG
>CABQCB010000068.1 GCA_902462475.1 uncultured Oscillibacter sp.
TCGGCGCTGTGCCGGTTAGCCCAGCATCTGCCAGAAGTCACGCACGGTGTTGTAGTTGGTGTAGATCTCGTCGGGATCGAACGGAGAGACGTTCATCTCCTCGTAGGGGACGGAGCCCTCAGCAGGCTCGATGTCGTCACGCACGGGCCAGCCGCCCAGGGTGTTGAAAGGCTCGTAGCCGCTGGTGTCACCATCGATGCCGCCCATCATGAAGCGGATCAAGAGCTTAGCGGCAGCGGGATGCTCGCAGCCTTCGACGACGTACAGGGTGTTGATGGCGGGGATGCCGGTGGTGGGATACAGGTTCACAGGAGCCAGGACCCAGCCGTTATCCTCGTTCTTGCGCAGCTTGGAGGAAGCGCAGAAGCCAACGGGGGGATCGCTCTGGCCGGGGGTACCAACGGACTCGGCGATCTCATCGGAGGAGGAGGTGTAGGTGGGCTTGTTGTCGTGCAGGCGCTTGAGGAACTCATAGCCGGCGTTGGCGCAGCCCTCAGAGAGGACCAGATCCTCACCGTACAGCTCCTTGTAAGCGGCAGCCAGCTGGTCGGGCACGTCGCCCACGCAGAAGCCGGTGATCCAGGAGCCCCAGGACAGGTTATCCAGCGGGTTCTGCATCATGATCTTGCCCTGCCACTCAGGCTCGGTCAGCTGCCAGATGTTGGTGATGGGAGAACCGTCGGGATAGGTCTCGGCGTTGTAGAACAGCTGGGTCAGCTCGATGTACAGCGGGGTGGCGGTGGCGGTGTACTGCTCATCAATGTGGGAGAAGATGTCCGCAGGCTGATAGAGATAGAACACCTTGTTCTTCACGTACTCATTGTACAAAGAACCGTCCTGGTCCTTGATGTGCACCACATCGGCCACATACTGGCCGGCGTCATGCTCGCGGGTGACCTTTTCCAGCAGCTCGTTGGTGGAGATGTCGAATGCCACGCACTCCAGCTCGGGATACTTGGCCATGAAGGCCTCGGCTACCTTGCCGCAGCGGGAGGAGATGGAGTACAGCGTCACGGTGCCGCCTTCCTCGATGGCCTGCTGATACAGCTCTTCATCGGTCTCGTCGGTGGCAAAGATGTTGGCCTTCTGTTCCCACTCGGTCAGCTGGGCCTCGCCTTCGCCCTCAGACTCGGCAGGCTGCTCTTCCTGACTTCCGCAGGCCGTCAGGCTGAAGAGCATGGTCACGGCCAGGAATCCGGCCAGCCATTTCTTGTGCTTCAACATAGTTCTTTTCCTCCTTCTAAATTCTTCCCTGTTTGTATTTTACTGCGGCCTCCGCCGCAATGAGGTTACACGCACAGCTTGATGAGCTTTTCGCTCTGGGCGTCGAACACGTTGGCCTTCTCGGGACGCATGCCCAGATACACCTTCTCGTCACCGGCATAGTGGGTGGAGCCCAGCTCCTTGACGGTCAGGATGGCCTCGCCCACCCGGACATTGACCAGCGTCTCGGAGCCGGCGGGCATGCCGGAGTACACGTGGCCCTCCGCCCAGTGCTGGTCGTCGGGGGTGCGGCTGATGCTCAGCTGCTCGGGCCGGACGCCCAGGATGGTGTCGATCTTGCCGCTCTGGGGCGCGTCGGGCGTCATGTCCTTGCGCTCGAACTTCATCTGGCCCAGGGGGCTCTCCACCGTCATGCCGGCCGCGTCCACGGTAGCGGTGCTCTTGACGAAGTTGATGCTGGGGTTGCCGATGAAGTCGGCGGTGTAGAGGTTGCAGGGGTTGTTGTACAGCTCCAGGGGCGGGGCCACCTGCACCAGCTCGCCCTTGCGGAACAGGGCGATCTTGGTGGACATGGTCAGCGCCTCCACCTGGTCGTGGGTGACGTAGATGATGGTGGTGCCGGTCTCGTGGTGCAGACGCTTGATCTCCGAGCGCATATCCACGCGCAGCTTGGCGTCCAGGTTGGAAAGGGGCTCATCCAGCAGCAGAAGCCGCGGTTCGGAGACGATGGCACGGGCGATGGCCACACGCTGCTGCTGGCCGCCGGACAGCTCCGTGGGATAGCGCGTGGCGTACTCGCCGATCTGCATGCGCTCCAGGGCGTTGGCCACCATGGTCTTGATCTTGTCGGACGACTCCTTGCGGATCCGCAGGCCGAAGGCCACGTTGTCAAAGACGGTCATATGGGGCCACAGGGCGTAGGACTGGAACACCAGGTTCAGATTCCGCTGGGAGGGCGGGGCGAAGTACGCCTCGGCGGCGTTGACGATCTCCTTGCCGTCCATGTAGATCTTGCCGTTCTGGGGCTTTTCCAGGCCGGAGACCACACGCAGCGTGGTGGTCTTGCCGCAGCCGGAGGGACCCAGCAGCGTCATGAACTCGCCGTCCTTGATGGTCAGGTTCAGGTCCTTGAGGACATGGTTCTTGCCGTAGAATTTATCAATATTTTGCAGAATGATTTCACTCATGATGGTTTTCTCCTCTCAGTTGAGTATCCGTGTCAGCCCGCCATGCTCTTGGCCAGATCGGCATCGCCGAAGATATTGGCCAGGGCATACACCAAGAACACGATGGTAAACATCACAATGGCCACGCAGTTGGACGCCTGGGGCGAGTTGCCGTTTTGATACTGGAAGGCCAGATACGGCAGCGTGGAGGTGGTGGGGGTCATGATGAGGATGATCAGGTCCAGCTCTTTCATGATGGACACGAAGATCAGCATGAAGCCGGAGATAAAGCCGCCCTTGCTGAGGGGGAACACGATCTTGATAAACCGCTTGAAGAAGCCTGCGCCCTCGATGGTGGCCGCCTCTTCCAGCTCGCCGCTGATCTGCAGCATGTTGGACGTGCCGGCACGGGAGGCAAACGGCAGGTGCTTGACCACGGACACCAGCGTCAGCAGCGCGAACGTTCCGTACAGGGAGGGAACCAGCGTCACGCCGAAGAGCGTCTGGGGCTGAGAAAACATGGACAGGTAGATGCCGCCGAATGCCACGGAGGGGATCAGATACGGGATAAAGACCAGCTGCTCCACCAGCTTGCCGTGGAACTTGCCGCGGCCCTTGGCGCAGATATAGCCGAGGATCTGTCCGAAGATGGTGCCGAACACGCCGTTGACCAGCGTCAGCCGGGCGGAGTTGAACAGCGCCTTCTTAAAGTCGGGGTTTTTGAAAATGCCGGGCATGCCTTCCATGATCTTGGGATCCGGGTCACCGATCCAGTAGTGGAGGGTGAAGTTGGAGAGGCTGTACACGCCCTCTTTGAGCATGCAGCTTTCCAGGATCAGGATCAGAATCGGCATGATGATGCCCACGGCGAAGAACACGAACAAAAGTATCGTGATGACCGGGCGGCCCACCTTGCCCAGCCCGATCAGCGTGGAGCGGCCGCCCTTGCCGCCGATGGTGGCGTAGGACTTCCGGGCGCCGATGAGCTTCTGGTTGATGAACACGGCCACAGAGGCGATGCAGATCATGATGATGGCCATGGCGAAGGCCGTCTGGGTGTTCAGGGATTTGCTGTTCATGTACAGCTGGCTGGACAGGGTGTAATACTGCACCGGAGAGCCCAGGTAATTGATGGTGCCGAAGGTACCGATGGCCTTGGAGAAGGTCAGGATGACGGCAGACAGCATGGCCGGCAGCACCAGCGGCAGCGTGATGCGCCGCAGGATCATGGCCTTGCCGGCGCCCTGGATCTCGCCCATCTCCTCCAGCTCGGAGTTGATGGAGTTGAGCGCCGCGGAGACCAGCAGGTATGTATATGCGTAGTAGTGCAGCGTCAGAACGATGATGATGGCCACGGGGCCGTAGGCCAGCCAGTCAGGCACGTTGAAGCCCAGGGAGGCCATAAAGCCCGGCGCGCCGCCCAGACGGGCGGTCTTGAACATGGACAGCCACGCCTGGGATTTGCACCAGGAGGGGATCATGTAGGGAATGATCACCGCCAGGGAGAAAAACGGCTTGCAGGGCAGGTCGGAACGGACCATCAGCCACGCCAGCACGGAGCCCAGGGCAATGGCACAAACGGAAACACACACACCGATGGTCAAGGAGTTGATCAAGGGCTTGATGAGCATGGACATGGACAGCTCGCTGGCCAGCAGCCGCTTCCAGTAATAAAGAGTGAACTGTCCGGCTACGGCGTCTCCGCCCACGGCCCGCAGGTCTCGCTGGGCCAGCTCAAACGTACTGGAGATCATGTCCAGCAGCGGCAGCACGATCAGGTACGTCAAAAGCAGGATCGCAATCAGCACAATCACGTTGTAGGGATTTGTGACGACTGCTTTGATCTGGTTTTTCAGCCGCTTGCTCTTTGAGTAGTTTTCTTCTTTCGGTCTCATCGCGCGCTCAGTCCCCCTCTTTTCTGCGTCCTCCGCCCGGTGGCGAAAGACTTATGCAAACGTTTTCGAGCTTCTTGCCTTTACAGTACCATTTCTATGAACAAATTGTCAAGGTGATTTTACCATTTTTCATAGTTTTGCATGTATTTTTTTGATTCTTTTGTGCGTTTTAACAACGCCTCTTTTGGCGCTTCTCCCTGCAAAACTCCATGAAAACCTATGGATTTCTTACATAAACCGTTCCTTTCTTCTTATTTGGTCCTTGTATGTAAATTTTTAGTTGCGATGTGCATCTATTTCCAATATGTGGTGTTTTGCCCTTTCTTTTGCCGTAAACGTTTTCGGTTTTTGCAAAAAAACTTTGCACCGACAGAAAAAGCGGCCCCGGACCATTTGGTCCGGGGCCGCCCACAAATTCGGGGGTCTTACAGATAATTCAGGGGGTTCTTTGCCACGCCGTTGTAACGGATCTCAAAGTGGCAGTGGTTGCCGGTGGAGTTGCCGGTAGAGCCCACGCGGGCGATCTGCTGGCCCTTGTACACATGGTCGCCCACGGATACCAGCAGGCTGGAGTTGTGGCCGTAGTAGGTCACATAGCCGTTGCCGTGGTCGATGCGCACCAGATAGCCGTAGCCGCTCATCCAGCCGGCGTAGGTCACGGTACCGCCGTCGGATGCGTAGACCGGCGTGCCCTTGGGGGCCGCGATATCGATGCCCTTGTGGTTGGTGGAGCCGATGCCGCCGGGAGAGGACCGGTAACCGAAGCGGGAGGTGATCCGTCCGGTGGTAGGCCAGCGGAAGGTACCGGTGGGCAGCCAGGTGGGCCGCTCCTTGGTGCCCTGGAGCCGCTGCTCCGTCACAGGCTCTTTCAGCGTCACGGAGGAGAGCACCGTGCGCTCCACTTCCTCGCCGTTGACATAGGTGACGTTGGCCACCACGTCGGCGGCGCCGTACTCACCCTTGGAGGTGACTTCATAGTCGCCCTTGTACAAATAGGCGGAGTCGGTGTACTCGATGTCGTACATGACATCCTCCACATACCGCTCCTGCCGCACCACGGTCATGGTCAGGTAGGGGACGGAGGCGGACAGGGTCAGCACTTCGCCGATCTGCAGCTTGTCGATGTTGTAGCCGGGGTTGAGGGCCAGCAGCTCCGCGGAGGTCAGGCCGTGGCTGTTGGCGATCTGGGACCAGGTGTCGCCCTTCTTCACCTCATAGGTGACCTCGGCGCTCTTGGTGCTGTACAGCGTCTCAGCAAGATACCCCAGGTTCATCACCTCGGAGGTGGGCACATACTCCTGACGGATGTCCACATCCTCGGCAAACTCGCAGGAGATGGTGTTTTCGTCGGTGGCGGCGTCCTTCAGCTGGGTCAGCAGCTCCTCCAGTGCGCCCTCGTAGGGGGTGGCGCCGATGAGCTCGCCGTCCACATACAGGCAGTAGGCCTGGGTCACCAGGCCGATCTCCTCGGACAGGTCCTCTTCATAGGTCTCCTCGTCCACCACTTCGCTGCGGGCCATGATGCCGGAGGAGTACTCCAGCAGGGAGTCATCGATGGTGTAGTCCTCGCCCAGGGTGGAGGCGGTCACCTGCTCCAGGTCGGCGCGGGCGTCCTCCGCGGCGGAGCGGGAGCTGACGGTGGCGATGGCCTCGCCGTCATAGATAACGGTGGTGCCGAACGTATAGGAAGAGCAAAGCACGATGGCCAGCGCCACGGCGCATCCGGCGCCCAGGAATGCCGCCGGATGGATCTTGCGGCCTCCCATCCAGGTGTGCAGCCGGCCGGGCTGATGCATGGCCCGCTTGCGGCGGCCCCAGACGGCCTCCCGCACCCGGCTGCCCAGAGTGGGCAGCATGTTGAACCCGAACAGCAGCAGCCGCACCGCACCCTGATCGGACTCCGGGAAACGGTGGGCCCGGTTCTCCCGCAGGATGTGGCGCAGACGGCGGCGCAGGCGGCGCAGTTCCCGTCTGGCTGCCCGGCAGCCCCGGACCACCGGGCTCTCACTGGCACCGTCGGACTCCTGCCACCGGGCAAAGGCCGCCTTCACCCGTTCCAGCAGCCCCGCCTTGGGCTCGGCCTTGGGCTCCGGCGTCTGCACGGCGGCCGCGGTCTTGGATGCCCGGGGCTCCGCTTCCTGCACCACGGTGCGGCGGCGCTCGCCGTTCTCCTTCCCCGGATCCCGCAAAACGGAGTTCTCCTTTTGCATCTGTCTTGCCAGCCGGCGGCCGTTGCTGCGGCTGTGCCGCGGCGGCCGGCTGGCCTGCTTGATCTGATTACTCATAAACGCTCCCTAAAAATCACGCTTTTGAAAAAGTTACAATTTGTTACCGTTGTCATGATACCTTGTTTTTCCGCATTCGTCAAGCCCTAAATCCGCGAAAAAACGCGCCTATGTGTTGGGAGGGGTACAAATCTTCTCCCACAGCATGTGGCACGCCGTTTGTCAGTTTTGCACATTTGCCAGAAGAAAAGGTGAATATTTCGTAAATTTTTGGCGGGCGGGGCAGAAAATGTAATTGACCCCTGGATTTAGACGTGTATAATGAAAACGGTATGAACACAACCCCAATTCAGTAACAACTGGAGGAATTGTCATGTTTGAGTTTCTGATCAAAAAGCTGAAGGCGCATCCCCGCAAGATCGTCTTCACCGAGGGCACCGATCCCCGCATCCTGGAAGCTTCCGCCCGTCTGCTGTCCGGTACGTTCCTGACCCCCGTGCTGGTGGGCAACCCCGAGGAGGTCCAGGCCGCTGCTGAGGAGGCCGGCTTCAATATCCGCGGCGCCGAGATCGTCGATCCCGAGAACTTCGCCGATATGGACAAGATGGTCGCCACCATGGTGGAGCTGCGCAAGGGCAAGATGACCGAGGAGCAGTGCCGCGCCGCCCTGAAGCAGGGCAACTACTTCGGCACCATGCTGGTGAAGATGGGCTACGCCGACGCTCTGCTGGGCGGCGCCACCTACTCCACCGCCGATACCGTCCGGCCCGCTCTGCAGATCATCAAGACCAAGCCCGGCAGCAAGATCGTCTCCTCCTGCTTCATTCTGGTGCGTCCCTCCGCTACCGGTGACCGCGAGGTCCTGGCCATGGGCGACTGCGCCATCAACATCAAGCCCACCGAGGACGAGCTGGTGGAGATCGGCCTGGAGACCGCTGCCACCGCCAAGGTCTTCGGCATCGATCCCAAGGTCGCCTTCCTGAGCTACTCCACCCTGGGCTCCGGCAAGGGCGAGGACGTGGACAAGATGCGCAACGCCTGCGCCAAGGCCCGCGCTCTGGCTCCCGACCTGGCCATCGACGGCGAGATGCAGTTCGACGCCGCCGTCTCCCCCCGCGTGGCCCACACCAAGTGCCCCGAGTCCAAGGTGGCCGGTCATGCCAACACCTTCATCTTCCCCGACATCAACGCCGGCAACATCGGCTACAAGATCGCTCAGCGTCTGGGCTCCTTCGACGCTTACGGCCCCATCCTGCAGGGTCTGAACGCCCCCATCAACGACCTCTCCCGCGGCTGCAACGCCCAGGAGGTCTACTCCATGGCCATCATCACCGCCGGTCTGTGCGCTGACTGAGCCATCCCGCACATATACACATATAAAAGAGGACGCCTGCGAGCGTCCTCTTTTTTTGTCCCTTGCGCCGCCGGAGCGCCGGTGCTACACTGGCGGGGAAAGGAGCGCTTTCCATGTTTGACTATCTGATCCGAAACGCCGCCGTAGCGGACGGCTCCGGTGCGGACGTATACACCGCCGACGTGGCCATCGCCGGCGGTACCATTGCCGCCGTGG
>CABQCB010000069.1 GCA_902462475.1 uncultured Oscillibacter sp.
GATGTGCAGCGCGGAGGGGTAGGTGTCGTTGCTGGACTGGGAGGCGTTCACCTGATCGTTGGGATGCAGGGGCACGCCCCGCTCCGTGGCCAGGTGGGCGATGACCTCGTTGACGTTCATATTGGTCTGGGTGCCGCTGCCGGTCTGCCAGACCACCAGGGGGAACTCCTCGTCCCACTGCCCGGAGCGGATCTCGGTGCAGATCTGGGCGATGGTCTCCGCCTGCGCCGCCGTCAATTTACCGGCCTCGGCGTTGGCCCGGGCACAGGCCTCCTTCAAGTAGGCGAAGGCGGTGATGATCTCCTTGGGCTGGCGCTGGCCGCCGATCTTGAAATGCTCGATGCTGCGCTGGGTCTGGGCGCCCCAGTGATGCTCCGCCGGAACGGCGATGGGCCCCATGGTGTCGTGTTCCATCCGGGTATTCATGGCAAAGTCCCCCATCTTGTAAGATGGTTTCATTATAGAAAAGATTTCCGTTTTCCGCAACAAGTTGCATGAAATCTTCCGTCTGACTGTCCGGAGCGCTAAAATGGAGGAGCTCCGCCTGTCAGGCAGCAGGCTCCTCCTGGCTGTACAGACTTCCCAGCAGTGTCAGCAGCTGCGCCAGCTGCTCCGGGGAGATGCCGTAGTCTCCGATCTGCGTGCCTGCCGGCAGGTTCCGGGCTGCAGTCTCCCGCGTCACCCAGGTATAGGACGTTCCGTCCGCCGACCAGGCCTGCACCCGCTGCACGTCCGGATACAGCGCCAGCAGCACTATGCCGCTGCGGGCCAGCTGCTCGTGCTGCATGGCCTGCTCCCAGACTCCCTCCCGGGTGAATCGCAGCGCCAGCAGCCCGCCCTCCAAAGAGGTGGTGAAGGTCCCCGCCAGGGACTCGTCTCCCCAGGGCCCCCGGAGCACCAGCTCCTCCATCGTCTCCTGGGCCGGGCGCGACTGGGCCAGCGTATAAAGGGCCTCGGCCTGCGATGCCGTATGGTTTGCGCCTGGGGCGCCGCCGCTCCATCCCAGGTATGCCAGAAGGTCCCGGATGCCCTCCGTGGTCTGCCCCAGGTCCCGCAGGTCCTCATAGCCCATGTTCCGGGCCCAGGCGTCGGCCTGACTGCGCTCCATAAACACGGTTCTCTCCGTTCTGCCGCCATCTCCCGTCGCCCAGACAGGATAGGACCAGCGGACCTCCTGGAGATCGTCCGCCAGGGCCATGAGCAGCGCACCCCGGGTCAGCATGGATGCATCCAGGATATTTTCATCGTAGGGTCCCGACTCGAACTCCACCACCAGTGCCCGCTCCTTGGAAAGACGGGTAAACGTATAGCGATCCAGCATATCGGTCTCCAGCGCCTCCAGCAGCGCTGCCGCGTCGTCATCCCCCAGGGCGGGGGTGCGGAGAGCATGGAGGGACGCGGCCAGATCCGTTCCGGCAAAGGAATCCACCCCCTGCTGGGAAGTGGCCAGCCGCAGCCGCACGCCGCCGCACAGGACGGACTCCTCCACCGTGTCCCGGGTCGGAGAGGTAGATGGTCACCAGTGTGGCCCCGCCGGTCTCATCCAGGCTCTGCCGCTGGCCCATCCGCCCGACTCCCGCTTTGGACCCCACCCCCGTATAGTGGGGCTGGGGCAGCGTCAGATTCCAGCTCTCGCCCCGGAAAGAGCCCACCAGCATATTGGAAAAGCCCCCTGCTTCATCAAACGGAACGTTCCAGTAGAGGGTGCCGGAAAACGTCCGCTCACTCTGCTGGGTCAATTCTCCGCAGGTGAGCAGCCGGCTCTCCGTCCGGGTACCGTAGGCATAGGTGTCGGCATACAACGCCCAGGCCCGGATGGGCTCCTTCAGGTCCCAGGACACCTGGATCATGGGTCCCGGGGTCTCCAGCCGCACCCAGCTGCTGCCGGTCATGCCGTTGCCAAGGCACGCTGTCACCGCCAGCACCGCCGCAGCCGCCGCCAGAAACGCCATCCGGGGCGTGGCTTTTTTCCACGCGAGCACGTTCTTCACCCGCCGGGTGGCATCGTGCTCTCCGAAAGCCAGGGCCGCGGGCATGGGCGCCGCGGCGGCATGGGCCACCAGCGACAAGCTGTATCCCCGCTTGGCCTCGCTGCCCAAAAGCTCCAGCACCGCCTCGTCGCAGCTCATCTCCATATCCCGGCAGAAAAGCACCCAGCAAAGCCACACCGCCGGATCCCACCAGTACACCGCCAGCAAGCACCACCCCAGAAGCTTCCACCAGGGATCACGGCGGCGGATATGATGGCGCTCATGGGCCAGTATGTAGGTGCGGTCCGTATCCGCCAGGTGCGGCGGCAGATAGATCTTGGGCCGCAGGAGTCCCAGTACGAATGGCGTGGGCACCGTGCCGCAGGTCCAGACCTCTCCCCCCTCCGAGACAGCCTCGCGCACCGTCCGCCGCAGGCGCACCGCGCTGACCATGCCCCAGATCAGCACCGCCAGCACGCCCAGCGCCCACAGCACGGCGCACCAGGGAAGCGCCGCCTCCCAAAGCGTCGGCTCCGCTGCCTCCGCCACCACGGCGGTGCCGCTCACGGCAGAGGGCGGCACCGCCGCAGCAGTGGGCGCCGTATTCACCAGAGCGCGCACAGCGCCGCTGCCCACAGTGCCGGCGGCCTCTCCCACCGCACGGACCCCCGGCAGGTTAAAAAGGCTCCAAAGCCTTGCCACACTTACCGGGCAGGCAAGCCGGAACCCCACCGCCAGCCACAGGCCATAGCGGTACCGGGCCGGTGAGCGGCCCAGCGCCGCCCGGACGGCCAGCACCAGCGCCATCACCGGCAGCGCCGCCACCGCCATGGATAAAAGCCGGGAAAAGACTGCCGTCAAAGCCGCCATGTTCACCCCTCCTCGTATTGGTCGATGAGATGCCGCAGCTCCTCCGCCTCCTGCTCCGTCAGCTTTCGTCCGCCCATGAACGCTGTGAGAAACCCAGGCAATGAGCCGCCGAAGGCCTTTTCCACAAAGGCCTCCGCCGCGTCCCCCGCCACTGTCTCCCGGGGCACGGCAGAGGAGACCGTGCTGTTTTCATTTTTCAAAACGCCCTTTTCACAGAGCTTTTTCAATACCGTGTAGGTAGTGGACTTCTTCCACCCCAGTTCCCCGGCGCAAAGGCGCACCAGCTCCCCGGAGCCCACCGGCTCCGCCGCCCACACCACCTGTAAAAAACGGTACTCACTGTCGCTGAGATGATACTGCTCCATGGTCAAATCTCCTTGCAGGTCTATAAATATAGACTTTCTTTCCGCCTTTAGTCTATAATAATAGACCGTCGTTGTCAAGAAAAAACCGGGACGCTTGTGCGTCCCGGTTTTTTTCTTGATTTACGCGGCGTGGTAGAGGTCCAGCACCTGCATCAGCGCAGCGGCGGACAGGTAGGTGACGCCTGCCTCCTTGACGCAGGTGCCATAGACCTCGTAGGTCTGGCCGTCCGCGTCCACACCGCTGATGGCGCCGCCGGGCATGGCGGTGAACACCGTGCGCTCGCCCTGCATGACCACAGCGCCCCGGGCAGCATCCCACTGAACCGTGCAGCCCAGCGCCTCCGCCACAGCCCGGATGGGCAGCAGCGTGCCGTCGGTCTCGGTGATCTTGGCCTTCTGGTTCACCACGGCGCCGTTGACGGAGACGGTGCCGTCCTCCGTCCAGGAGACATAGCCGGCATAGTCATAGGGGAATACCATCACCCGGGTGATCTCGCCGTCCATATCCTTCCACACCAGGATCTGGGTGCCGGGGATCAGGTCCTCCAGCCGGACGATGTTCTTGGTAAGATAGGGCGTCAGCTCCGCCTCGTCGGTGATCTTGAGCACCGTGCCGTCGGTGGCGGTGACCTCGGTCCAGGTCAGGGCCGGAGGCGGATAGATGGCGATCATGGCCTGGGGCGTCACGGAGGAGATCTCATAGAACTGGGGCACACCGTAATCGGCGGGGATGTTGCCCAGCACCAGGATGGCCGTGGCCTGGGGCGGCAGGCTCAGCGTCATGGTGCTGCCCACCCAGGCATAGATGGTGTCGCCGTCTTTCAGACTGGTAATGTCCATGGGCTCGCCGGTGACGGCGTCCAGGCAGAGGATGGACTCGCCATGGAGGATCACCTCATGGAGCGGATCATTTTCGTTGGAGTTCTGCACCAGCATGCCGCCGTCCTCCAGCCAGGTCAGCGTGCCCCACACCCGGACGGGACCCTGGTTGGCAGCCGGGGCGGACTCACTCTCCGCAGCCAGGGCAGGCAGGGTCAGCAGTGCCGCGCACAGCAGCAGGGAAACACATTGCAAAAGTCTCTTCTTCATAGGCGCTCATCCTTTCCAAACTCGTGTGAAGCAGCGATTTCTCTGCTCTTTGCTTCTTTGGACGGTGGCGATATCAAAAAGTTCCCCATTTCAGGAAAATTTTTGCTAAAGAAAAAGCGCCCGGGCAAATGCCCGGACGCTTGGTCATTGGCTTGGTCTTTATTTCTTGCCGTGGAGGGCCTTCATCCGCTTTTCGTGGTCCAGGATGGCCTTGCGCATACGCAGGCTCTTGGGGGTCACTTCCAGCAGCTCGTCGTCCGCCAGGAACTCCAGGCACTGCTCCAGGCTCATCTGCCGGGGCGGCGTCAGACGCAGAGCGTCGTCGGAGCCGGAGGCACGGGTGTTGGTCAGCTGCTTTTTCTTGCAGACGTTGACGGTCATATCCTCGCTGCGGGGGCTGACGCCGATGATCATGCCGCCGTAGACAGGCACGCCGGCACCGATGAACAGCGTGCCCCGCTCCTGGGCGTTGTACAGGCCGTAGGTGATGGACTCGCCGGTCTCGAAGGAGATCATGGAGCCGTTGCCGCGGCGGGAGATCTCTCCCTTGTAGGGAGCATAGGAGTCAAACACAGAGGCCATGATGCCCTCGCCCTTGGTGTCGGTGAGGAACTCGTTGCGGTAGCCGAAGAGGCCCCGGGCCGGAACCAGGAACTCGATCTTCATCCGGTCGCCCACGGGGGTCATCTCCAGCATGTCCGCCTTGCGCTGGCCCAGCTTCTCGATGACGGCACCCACGCAGTCGCCGGGCACATCCACCACCAGACGCTCGATGGGCTCGCACTTGACGCCGTCGATCTCCTTATAGAGCACACGGGCGGGAGACACCTGGAACTCGTAGCCCTCCCGGCGCATGGTCTCGATGAGGATGGACAGGCTCATCTCACCGCGGCCGGCCACATTGAAGGCCGTCTCCTTGTCGGTGTCGGTGACCTTCAGGGAAACGTCCTTGAGCATCTCCCGGTACAGGCGCTCCCGCAGCTGACGGGAGGTAACGAACTTGCCCTCCTTGCCGGCGAAGGGGGAGTCGTTGACGGAGAAGGTCATCTCCATGGTGGGCGCGCTGATCTTCACGAAGGGCAGCGCCTCCACGGCGTCGGGGGCACAGATGGTGTCGCCGATGGTGATATCGGGGATGCCGCTCATGGCGATGATGTTGCCGGCGGTGGACTCGGTGACCGCCTTACGGGCCAGGCCGTCAAACTCATAGATGGCAGTGGCCTTGGCCTTGCGCAGCACGGCCTCGGGGTCGTGGTAGTTGCAAACCGCGATCTCCTGGTTCTGCTTCAGGGTGCCCCGCTCGATGCGGCCGATGGCGATGCGGCCCACGAACTCATTATAGTCAATGGAGCTGACCAGCATCTGGAAAGGCTGGTCCGTGTCCGCCTCGGGAGCGGGAATATACTCCAGAATGGTCTCAAACAGCGGCGTGAGGTCCTCCCCTACCACATCGGGAGAGTAGGAGGCGGTGCCGTTGCGGCCGGAGCAGAACAGCATGGGGGAATCCAGCTGCTCGGGGGTGGCGTCCAGGTCCATCAAAAGCTCCAGCACCTCATCCACCACCTCGTGGATGCGCTGGTCGGGCCGGTCGATCTTGTTGACCACCACGATGACCCGGTGGCCCAGCTCCAGGGCCTTGGAGAGCACGAAGCGGGTCTGGGGCATGGGGCCCTCGGCGGCGTCCACCAGCAAGATGACGCCGTTGACCATCTTCAAAATACGCTCCACCTCGCCGCCGAAGTCGGCGTGGCCCGGGGTGTCCACGATGTTGATCTTCACATCCTTATACTGGATGGCGGTGTTCTTGGCCAGGATCGTGATGCCGCGCTCCCGCTCCAGGTCGCCGGAGTCCATGACCCGGTCCACCACCTCCTGGTTTTCCCGGTACACGCCGCCCTGCTTGAGCATCTCGTCCACCAGGGTGGTCTTGCCGTGGTCGACGTGGGCGATGATGGCAACGTTTCTCAAATGTTCATTCTGCATAAATGCGCGTCCCTTCTTTTTCGGTTAAAGGCGTTCCGCCCGTTATTCACATACAGCTCATTATTATAATCTGCCCATTGGCTTATTTCAAGTAAAACATTCGATTTTTCACGTATTTTTCCCAATTTTCTCTCCCAATGTCCGCCCCGTGTCCCCAGTTATTTTTTTCACCAAAGATCGGCGCCCGCAGGCCGTCATTTTTAGTCTTTCGTACATTGACATATGTCCGCCGTGCAACCTATAATGGTGATGCTGCGTCGGAAGCGGTGCCAGCACCGCACGTTCCCCGCAAGTACCGTGGTTCGCTGGAACCACCCCAGGAGGCACACCCGCCATGTATCAGATCAAGACCTTCAACAAGATTTCTCCCGTGGGCCTGGGCCGCTTCGACCCGGAGCTCTATACCGTCAGCGACAGCTGCAGCGATGAGGACGCCATCGTGGTCCGCTCCGCCAAACTGCTGGACTATGCATTCCCCTCCAACCTGCTGGCCATCGCCCGGGCAGGCGCGGGCGTCAATAATATTCCCCTGGACCGCTGCTCTCAAGCCGGCATCGCCGTGTTCAACACCCCCGGTGCCAACGCCAACGCCGTCAAGGAGCTGGTGCTGTGCGCCATGCTCATCGGCTCCCGGGACGTGGACGGCGCCATCCGCTGGGTGCGCGATCAGGTGGACGCTGGCATCGACGTGACCACCGTGGTGGAAAAGGGCAAGTCCGCCTTCATCGGCCCCGAGATCTATAAAAAGACACTGGGCGTCATCGGTCTGGGCGCCATCGGCTCTCTGGTCGCCAATGTGGCGCTGTCCATGGGCATGGACGTCTACGGCTATGACCCCTTCCTCTCTGTGGATAACGCCCTGCGCCTGGACCGCCACATCCATGTGGTAAAGGATATCCGTGAGCTTTACAAGCGGGCGGACTATGTGACCGTCCACATCCATTACACGCCCCAGACGGAAAAGATGATCAACGCTGACGCCATCTCCTCCATGAAGCGGGGCGTCCGCTTCATCAACCTGGCCCGGGGTGAGATCGTGGACGATGACGCCATGCTCGCCGCGCTGGATACAGGCAAGGTGGCCGCCTATATCACCGACTTCCCCAACAACCGCATCGTCAAGGCACCCCACGTGATCGCCATGCCCCATCTGGGTGCCTCCACCCCGGAGAGTGAGCAGAACTGCGCGGTCATGGCGGTGGATGAGCTGCGGGACTACCTGGAAAACGGCAACATCCGCAACTCCGTCAACCTGCCCAATGTGACGCTGGAGCGCAGCGGCGTCATGCGCCTTTGCGTCATCCACCGCAACATTCCCGCCATGCTGGCCAACATCACCACGCTGCTGGCCAAGGACGGCGCCAACGTGGAAAACCTGAGCAACAAGTCCAAGGGTGACTATGCCTATACGCTGGTGGACCTGAACACCCGGGTGGATGATTCCGTCATCCAGGATGTGCGGGATCTTCCTAACGTGGTGCGGGTGCGGGTGATCTGACCCTAGTGGGCAGGCTTTTCCCGGATTGACAGACCACACAGAAACGGGTACAATGGACACTGTCCGTTGTACCCGTTTTTCATATGCCCCTGTAGCTCAGTTGTATAGAGCGACCGCCTCCTAAGAGAACTAACTACGGTTCACTAAAGGAGGCGGCGTGGGATAACTTTGTTAAGTTCAAAATTTAATATGTGCCAGTAGCTCAGTTGGATAGAGCACCGCCCTCCTAAGGCGGGTGTCGGGGGTTCAAGTCCCTTCTGGCACGCCAGACAATCATT
>CABQCB010000070.1 GCA_902462475.1 uncultured Oscillibacter sp.
CCCCGCCGCTGATGCGGCGGGGATTTTTTAATAAAACCGCGCCCCGGATGCATTTCCATCCGGGGCGCGGTTTTCAGTGTTCTTCCTCCTGCACCTGGGCATGGACATAGTCCTGCACATAGCGCATGAAATTCCGGGTCATGGGAGAGGCAGCCTTCATCTGGGGAACACCCATGCCCAGCATCCGCTCCTGGGGCGGATCCATGGGCAGCGCCACGGCGTCGTTGGGGTAGTTCCGCAGCAGCAGATCCGAGAGGATGGATACGCCCAGCCCCTTGGCCACCATGGAGATGATGGCGTAGTCGCTGCATGCGGAAAACCGGATCTGGGGCTGATGGGGCAGCTGCTGAAGGATATCGTGCACCTCACCGTCGTAGCCCGGCATGGGCATGATGAACGGCTCATGCAAAAATGCCTCCAGCGGCAGCCGGCCGCTCTTTGCCAGCGGATGCTCCGGCGGCACCAGGGCCAGCATCCGGTCCCGGCACAGCGGCAGCCATTCGTAGTTGCGTCCCTCGCCGCCGGCATACAGGCAAAGGTCTGCCTCCCGGCGGTTCATGGCTCCCTCGATGATATCCGTGCCGCCCTCGATGATCTGGATCTCCACATTGGGATAATCCTTCTGGAACAGTGCAATGATCCCGGGCAGCCAGTAGGTGGCCACGCTGGGGTACGCCGCGATGCGGATGCAGCCGATGTCCGCCCCCTTGATCTTGGCGATGTTCTGCTCCAAAGACTCATTGGTCCGCAGCAGCTGGCGGATGATGGGCAGCAGCATCTCTCCCTCCGTGTTGGGCAGGATGCCCGCGGAGGTGCGCACCATCAGGGGAAATCCCACCTCGTCCTCCAGGGACTGCATCATGTGGCTGATGCCGGACTGGGTGTAGCCCAGCTCCTCGGCGGCCTTGGACAGGCTTCCCAGCTCCACGGCCCGCACAAACGCCTCGTATTTACGAATATTCATGTTCAAGCCTCCTCCGCCGCCGCAAACCGGCAGGTCTTCCCATGTCGGTACTGCATGTCCGTCATGAAAAACCAGACATTCTCGAATATCTGATTTTATGGTACAGTATCCGTAAAGAAAAGGCAAGGGGAATTCTTCTCCCACCGGCATATTTGGGATACCGCCCCCGCATGCCGGCCACCTTTTGACAAGGGGCAGCTTCCGTGATTTGACAGGGTCGCGGATCCCACGGCTGCCCGCCCCCCTGAAAAACGCGCCGCTGTTTTACAGCGGCGCATTTTTTATGTGGTTGACAGCCGGATGTCACTTTGTCCGCGGCTCCTGCGGGCCGTCGTCCTCACCGAACGCCGCGCGCACATCCTCCGGCAGGATCGCCATCAGCGTCTGCCGGTCTGCCTGCTCCATGGCGGCCAGGCGGTTGGCCTGGCAGACCAGGATCTTTTCAAAAATATTCCGCACGCCCCGGGCGTTGCCGAAGGAAGTGCCGCTCTGGTTCTCCCGCCGGATCAGCTCCCGCACCAATTCCTCCGCCCGGTCGTCCAGCGTGTAGCATCCCTTCCGGCAAAGCCCCCGGAAGATCTCCAGCAGTTCCTGGTCGGAATAGTCCTCAAAGTGCAAAAAGCGGTTGAATCTGGACTCCAGTCCCGGATTGGAATGGATGAATTCCTCCATCAGTCCGTCATATCCTGCCACGATCACCACCAGATCGTCCCGGTGGTCCTCCATGGCCTTGAGAATGGTGTCGATGGCCTCCTGGCCGAAGTCGTTGTCTCCGCTTCCCCGCAGCGCATAGGCCTCGTCGATGAACAGTACGCCGCCCAGCGCCCGCTCAACGGCCTTGGCGGTTTTCAGGGCCGTCTGGCCCACGTAGCCAGCCACCAGACCGCTGCGGTCCACCTCCACCAGCTGTCCTTTGGACAAGATCCCCAGGCTGTGGTAAATACGGGCCATAAGCCGGGCCACGGTGGTCTTGCCGGTCCCGGGATTTCCGGAAAACACCATGTGCAGGCTCAGCTCCGCCACCGGCAGCTGATTTTCCCGGCGCATCTGGTGGACCCGCACCAGGTTGATCAGGCTCCGCACTTCTTTTTTCACGGCCTCCAGCCCGATGTATCCGTCCAGCTCCGCCAGCAGATCCTCGATCCGCTCCGGCGGAGGTGCCTCCGGTTGTGCCGGTGCCTGTGCCTGACCGGCCGTTTTCTCCGACGGTCCGGGCTTTGCCGTCCCGCCCTTTTCCCCGGACACAGGACCTTTGGGCTGGGGCCAGAAGTCCGTGCCCATCCGCCGGAGGTCCCGCTCCGTCATGGAGCGGATCAGCTCCAGCTGCTGCAAAATGATCTGGTCTTTTTTGTCGTTGTTGCGCTCCATCTCAGCCCCTCCTCAAAAAGCCGGTACGGTCCAGAGCACGGAACAGGCAGGCAGCGACCAGCCCTGTAAACGCGCCGGTCAGCAGGGATACCCCCAGCAAAACCGGCAGATAGTACAGCGGTGCAGTGTTGCCCAGCGACAGCACTGCCGCCGCCACCTGCCCGCAGTTGTGGGCAGCTGCTCCGCCGATGGAAACACCGTAAACGGACAGTCCCCGCACCCGACTCAGCAGGATCATCATGCCCATGGCCGCCAGGCCGCCCATGAGGGAAAACAGCAGCGCGTTCATATTGCCGGCAAACAGCGCCCCCAGGGTGCACCGGGCCAGCAGGATCAAAACCGCCTGGGCCGGGCCCAGGGCGTAAAGGGCAAATACCGTCACGATGTTGGCAAGCCCCAGCTTGATGCCGGGAATGGGGATGGCCAGCGTCAGGGGAAGCTGATTCTCCGCCACGGACAGGGCCAGTGCCAGAGTCGTCAATACACCGCAGAGGGTCAGCTGCTTTGTCGTCAATTTCATGGATGCCGCCCCCTATCCGATCACCGCGTCCACGTCCGCTTCTCCGCTGCCGCCCACCAGGCGGACCGTGACCCGGGCGGGAAGGCACACGATGCTCTGCCCGCTGCGGGAGATGTGCCCGGTATGGACGCAGTCCTGGGTGGGGCAGTCGGACGCCTCCACCCATACCTCCGTGTCTGTAAGAACGATCGTCAGCGTGTAGCCGTTGGCGCTGACGGTGTGCTCGGTACGGCTGAGCCCCTCCAGGGGTACGGCAAATTCCTCGGCGCCGTCCACGGACACTACGGCCTCCAGCGCCCCGCTCTCACCTGCTCCCCGCCAAATGAGCCAGGCGCAGGCCGCAGCCAGCACCACCACGGCCGCAGCCACCACGGCGTCCGGCCAGCGGGGCCGCAGCTCAGGAAACGACTTCATAGGTATAACCGCCTCCCTCGGCAGCCTGGAAGCAATCCTCCAGACCGGCCGTGACCGTCACCAATCCATCCTGCCCCACCAGCACCATTTCAAAATCACATGCGCCGGAGCGCCAGAAGTCCAGAGCCTTGTCCCGTCCCATGACGAAAAGGGCCGTGGAGAGCGCATCGCACATGGTCCCGTTGCCGGCGTCGCTGTCTGCCACCACCGTCACAGACACCAGACCGCTCTCCGCCGGATACCCGGTGGCCGGGTCGATGATGTGGTGGTAAATAGACCCGTCCTGCTCAAAAAACCGTTCATAGCTGCCGGAAGTCACCGCAAAGGCGTTCGTCAGCTGAAGGACCCCCACGTAGGAGTCGGGATCCGAGGGCGCATTGGGGTCCTGGATGCCCACCCGCCAGGCAGAGCCGTCAGCCTTGCTGCCCCAGGCCAGCACATTGCCTCCCAGAGAGGCCAGGGCCCTGGGGATCTCGTGTTCCTGAAAAATGGCGGCAAGGCGGTCGGAGGCGTAGCCCTTGGCAATGCCGCCCAGATCGATCTGCGTACCGGGATCCAGGCTGGCGTTTTCATAGCCGGACGAGGCACTGGACTTTCCGGAAAGATGCACATGCTCCATGCCCACATAGGTCAAAAGCTCTTCCAGTTCTTCCGGATCGGGCACCTGATAGTGATCGGTGGTAAAGCCCCACGCAGATACCACCGGAGCGATGGTGATATCAAAGGCTCCGCCGGTCAGCTCCGTATAGGTAGCCGCGGTCTGGATCAGGTCGCAAAGCGCCTCTCCCACCGGGACCATCCTCCCCTCGGCGCTGTTGAGCAGACTCACCTTGCTGGCCTCATTGGTGCGCGAGAGCAGGCTGTCCAGCCGGTAGATCTCCTCTTCCGCCGCGTTGGCAGCCCTGGATGCGTCCTCACCGTAAACGATCAGCCGCATGGCGGTGTCCATGGCAAACACTTCCCGCTGCTCCGGCTCGTCCTGATCTTTTTCCGCGCAGCCGGCAGTCAGGACCATGCCGAGGGCCAAAAACAGTGCAGCAATCCGCTTCATAGAGAATTTCCTCGTATTTCTTCAGGATTTTTACATAATAGATATAGTATAGCACGGCCACAGCAGCATCTCAACAAAAAATCAGAGAGAACCTCCCATCCCAGGTTACCCTTGCAAAAAGCGAAACAATCTGCTATACTATTTAAGAATGTCACTATCCGTCTTATTTTGATGGACAAAACTTTGAAATGAACCCGTTGGAGGTCGTCATTGATATGCCAAAGAATCCGAACAATCCGTCCAAGCCGGTCAAGGGCACGCAAACCATGAACGGCGCCATGAAGCTGTTTCTGGCGGGTCTGGTCGCGGAGCTGTATCTGCTGATCATTCGCCGCTTTTATGTCACCGGCACCGCAGTGCAGATGATCGCCTGGTTTGACTATCTTTTGTATCTTGCCGCCGCCGGCGGCGTTGTGTTCCTGGCCGGTCTGGTCCTGGCAGCCCTTTGGCGGAAGGATCAGAAAAAGCGCACCATCGCCTGGTATATCACCGGCGCAGGTGCTTTCCTGGGCGGGGCCTCCGGCCTGATCCGCCTTTTTAATGCACCGGCTGTTTCTCTTTTGACCGTCGTTGTCTTTTTGGTCATGCTGCTGGGCATTCTCTGGCAGCTCTATGACCGGGAGTGTGCGTATGCCCTCACCATTCTGGGATTGAGCCTGGTGGTCTTGTGGGTGTGCCGCAAGGAGCTTTCCAGCATGTATCTGGGCGTGTATGTGCGGGTGATCGCCGTGGCATATATTCTGGTGCTGGCTGTGATCGCCCTTCTGGCCCGCCGTGCCGACCAGAAGGACGGTATGCTGGGTTCTTTGCGGGTGCTGCCCGCCTCGGCGGACGTGCTGCCCGTGTATGTGGCCTGCGCTCTGTCCGCTGTGGCTTTGGTCGTTGCCCTCATCAGTGCCACTGCCGCTTACTATGCCATGTGGGGCCTGGGCCTGATCGTATTCGCCTTGGCTGTGTACTATACCGTCAAGCAGCTTTGATCCTTCCAAATAAAAAAAGCAGAGGCCGCAAAAGCGGCCTCTGCTTTTTTATTCTTTTACGAACGATACTGGTCATACATGCCCTTGTGCTGGGAAGTGAACGCCCCCAGCTCGATGTCCATGCCGATCTCAAAGGCCCGGTCCCAGGGGAAGCGGTAGTTGCCCAGCAGCACGCTGCCCCAGCCGATCCGGTCTCCCGTGGGAGCCGGGTCCGGCACCACGGCCATGTTGCTGGACTCCAGATTCCGAATCACCGGCTTGGTGCACTCCTCCATCTCCCGCTCCAGCATCTGGCGGATGGCATTGCGGTCCGTCTCCGGCTGCCAGAAGTTGTCGGGGTTGGCACCCAGGTCGCTGCGGATATAGGTGAGCAGCTTGTCCCGGACGATGTTCTTATAGCAAAAGTCCTTGAGGATGCTGTCGGCCAGGGTCCTGGCAAAGGCCCGGTTCTCCGCATCCGACGGCACGCCGGCCTCCAGGCGGGCGTAGCGGGCCACACCGTGGCTCAGGGCGGTGCCGGTGACGATGGCCATGTCCAAAAAGCCTGCGTAGCTCAGAAGGCCGCCCAGCTCCGTCTGTTCGGTGAGCATTTCGTGGAACTGCGTGCCGTAGCGGCCGTTGCCCGCGTCGATCACGATCACCGGCTGTCCCTGGATCTGGCACTGGCGCAGATCCGCCGTCAGCAGATCGCAGTAGTCCTGCGCCTTCTCCTCGTCCAAAGGCTGGGTCAGTACCAGGATCTGCAATTCCCCGTCGGTGGATTCCTGCAGGCCGAAGAAGGCAAAGTGCTCCGCCATGATCTCCCGGAGGGGCTTGTAGTCATACTCACAGGCAGGCTGGTCCTCGGTTCCGCCGTAGTAGCGGACGGTGGCCGTGGCTCCATCCCAGCCCTGCTCGTCCAGATAGAGCCGGGTGACCGCCTTGAAGGCCAGGTCATCCACCCCGGAGAGCAGCGCGTCCCCCTGGCGCAGGAGGCTGCGCAGGTAGGCGATCTCGTTTTTCTGGATGCTGTCCTCCTCGGAGGAGTCATCAATGCCGATGAGCACATGGAAATTCCCATAGCTCTCGCCTGCCACCGTCTCCATCATCTGCCCGGCCAGCTCCAGCTTGCGGCTGCGGGCGCTGAGGTACTCCTCCACTTCCCACTCCTCCAGGCCAAACGTACCCAGAGGCAACTCCGTACCGTCGCTTCCCAGGCGGTAATCCGCCTCGATGGCCTCCACCGTCAGCGCCTCTCCCTCCAGCACGGGTCTTCCCGCCATGCCGTAAGAACGCAGAGCGTTGTAGCCGTCCAGATCCCAGTGGTCATAGCCCACGGTGGGAGCCAGCCGCATGACGCTGTCCAGCAGCCACACCTGGTTGTTCTCATCCCGGGCCAATGTCTCCAGCAGGGACGAAAGCAGCTCCGGCTCAGTAAGGGCAGTCCCGTCCGAGAGGGTCACTGCCTCATGCTCCCACATGGACCGGGAGTTGACCAGTCCGCCGGAGAGCAGCTGATCCATGGACAGGATATACCGGTCGCAGCCAGCCTCCTCCTGGGCCAGTACCCACTCATAAAGGTCGGCCCGGTCTCCATACTGGGTGCCGTTTTCGTTGAGGGGCTGTCCCTGCAGGCGGGTGCGGTAATCGTCCGCCGGCGGCATCTGTAAATCATACCCCACAGACCATGCCAGATACTGCACCCGCTCCACATTGTCCGGCCGGTCGTCCAGGGGCACATAGGCCACCGCCGGACCGCTTGCCTCTTCTTCCGCCGTGTACACCGGTGTCTGGGCACAGCCCGCCAGCAGCAGGCAGGCCAGAAGCGCCGCCAGGATTCGTTGTTTCATAGGACCTCCTTCCAAAAAGAGCGGAGCCTGCGGCCCCGCTCCTTTTTCACCGGCTGACGCCGGCTCGCTCTCAAAGTCCGAACGCGCCCAGGTTGAGCCCGCCGGTCACACCGGAAATGCTCTTTTCCATGGCCTCGTCCGCCTGGCGCAGCGCCTCGTTGACGGCGGAGACCACCAGATCCTGCAGCATCTCCACGTCCTCGGGGTCCACGGCCTCGGGCTTGATGGCAATGGACTGCACTTCCTTCTTGCCGTTGACCTTGGCCTCCACGACGCCGCCGCCTACGCTGGCGGTAAAGACCTGAGCCTCCACAGCCTCCTGGGCAGCAGTCATCTGCTCCTGCATCTGCTGGATCTTCTGCTGCATCTCCGCCTGACGCTGGGCGCCGGTGGGGCGCATACTGCCGTTGCTGAATCCACGGCGTGCACTGTATCCCATAGTGATTTCTCCTTTTACTGATAGTTGGTGTTTACTTGATCTGAATGTTATCGAACTGACTGCTGAATTTCAGCAGGTTCTGCAAATTTTCCTGGGGAGACGACTGGGGCGGCGCTCCCACATGGAACAAAAGCCGCACGGTTCCGCCCACCGCGGCAGCCGCCTCTTCGGTGAGCACACCCCGCACCCGGTCATTGTCCAGGCGGCCCAGGGTGATGTCGTCCGGCGCGTAAACGGTCAGGGTGTCCCCTTCCAAAGTGCCGGTGCACATATCCAAAAAGGCCCGGTACATGGGAGAGAGCCTGCCCTTGCATACCTCTGCCAGAGTGCGCCACCAGGCGCCGTCGGCGCCGGAAACGCGGGGCTGTCCCGTCTTTCCGCTTTCGGCCGGAGCCTGGGGCACGCTGTCAGCCGGCCTGGACAGAT
>CABQCB010000071.1 GCA_902462475.1 uncultured Oscillibacter sp.
CGCTGGGGCACATGGACCCAGACCTTGTGTCCGGCCCGGCGGGTCAGCGCCTCGGAAAGGCTCTCGCACTCCCCGGTGTCCACCGGCAGCAGGATCTCGTGGGGCAGCACCGCCCGGGGCAGGTAATACTGGGCTGTAAGGGCAGAGAGCATCTCTGCCTCCTCTTCCTCGATGGGGGCAGTGAACAGCTCCGTCTCCCGGCCGGTCAGATTCCCGTTTTCCATATGGAGCACGGCATAGCAGCATTTGCCCGCGCCCCGGTACAGCCCCCAGATATCCGTGTCGGCGCAAAGGCCCGCGATGACTGTCTGCTTTTTGCTCAGGGCGCCGATGGCATTGATCCGGTCCCGGATGGCGGCGGCCTGCTCGAAGTGCAGCGCCTCCGCCTCCGCCTCCATCTCCGCCGTCATGTCCCGCAGCAGCTGGCGGGACTTGCCCTCCAGCAGCTGACAGGCCTGGTCGATGCGGCGGTTGTACTCCTCCGCCGTCATCTCCGGGCGGCAGAAGCCGTCGCATCGGCCCATGTGGAAATTGAGGCAGGGCCGCTCCGCGCCGATGTCCCGGGGAAAGCGCCGGTTGCAGGTGGGCAGCCGCAGCGCCGCGCACACCGCGTCCAAGGCCTGGCGGGTCTCGAACCGGCCGCCGAAGGGGCCGAAGTACCGGGCGGAGTCATTGGCGTAGCGGTTGGCCAGGGTAAAGCGGGGATACGGCTCCCGGGAAAGGCGCACAAAGGGATAGCCCTTGTCGTCCTTGAGGAGGATGTTGTATTTGGGGCTGTGGCGCTTGATGAGGGAGTTTTCCAGCACCAGCGCCTCAAACTCACTGGTGACGAAAATCGTGTCGAAATGATCCACCTGGGAGACCATCTGCCGGGTCTTGGCCGTGTGAGAGGCGCTCTCCTGAAAATACTGGCTCACCCGGTTTTTCAGCTTCTTCGCCTTGCCCACATAGATCACTTTCCCGGTCTTGTCCATCATGAGGTACACGCCGGGCACCAGCGGCAGATCATTGGCCTTCTGCCGCAGCTCTTCCTTTGTCATGGCCTTCTCCTTTCACCGCTCCAGCGGATGGAAAAAAAGAGGCTCCGCAGACTGCGGAGCCTCTTTGAGGGTATATGGAATCTTATTCGCCGAAGTTGTCCTTGACCAGCTCCACCAGGGTGTTGACTGCAGTTTCCTCGTCGTCACCGTCAGCGATCAGTGTGATGGTGGTGCCCTTCACAATGCCCAGGGACAAAACGCCCAGCAGGCTCTTGGCATTGACGCGGCGGTCTTCCTTCTCCACCCAAATCCCGCTCTTGAACTCGTTGGCCTTCTGAATAAAGAATGTGGCAGGTCTCGCGTGCAGACCTACTTCGTTGTTAACGGTGACATTCTGAGTATACATGATGCAGCTCTCCTTTTCTATACCAAGTCAGACTGAACAGCTTCGCATAGCAAGTCAAATTACTAGATATATCATACCTGCTTTTGTTGGCCGCGTCAACGGCGTTTTTCACAAACATTTAAAATTTTCCCCTGGCCCGAAGCTTTTCATTTGGTAGTTTAGACCATTTTCCCCCCATTCTATACGGGCTGTTTTGTGTTTTTTTCAGTACTTTACCGATTTTCACAAAAAAAGAGCCGCCGGCATGGACCGGCGGCTCCGCTGGGATCAATAGTTCTCGGCCTTCACCTGGAAGTAGGCCTGGGGATGCTTGCACACGGGGCACACGGCGGGAGCGCTCTCGGCGATCTCCACGTGGCCGCAGTTGCGGCAGAACCACATGACCTTCTCGCCTTTCTTGAAGACCTCGCCCTTCTTCAGGTTGTCCAGCAGCTTCAAATAGCGCTCTTCGTGGGTCTTCTCGATCTTGGCCACGCCCTCAAACTGAGCGGCCAGGGCCAGGAAGCCCTCCTCCTCGGCGGTGCGGGCCATCTCGGCGTACATCTGGGTCCACTCCTCGTTCTCGCCGGCGGCCGCGGCCACCAGGTTTTCCTCGGTGGTGCCGATGCCGGAGAGGGCCTTGAACCACAGCTTGGCATGCTCCTTTTCGTTGAGCGCCGTCTCCTGGAAGATGGCGGCGATCTGCTCATAGCCGTCCTTCTTGGCCTGGCTTGCGAAATAGTCGTACTTGTTGCGGGCCTGGGACTCCCCGGCAAACGCCTTCCACAGATTGGCCTCCGTCTTGCTGCCCTTCAGTTCCATATCTTTTTTCCCCTTTCAAAAAATGAAATCAAGTTTGCTCCGCCGTGAAGGCGGGACAAATTCCATAAAAACAAAGGCTGTGCCCCCGGACGATCCGTCCGTCCCCCGCCGCCAGCGCATCCAGGGCGGCGTCATAGGGGATGTCCACATCCGACACGGCGCCGCACCGCTGACAGCGAAAATGCGCGTGGGGTGAGAGGTCCGCGTCAAACCGCGCCACCGGCCCCTCCAGCTCCATCAGCCTTCCCTCCGCCGCCATCTGCCGCAGATTGCGGTAAACCGTTCCCAGGCTCAGGCGGGGCATTTCGGGTTTGAGACGCTCGTACACCATCTCTGCTGTGGGATGGGTATCCGTGGCGCAGACAGCCTCGTAGATCTGCTCCCTTTGATGGGAGAACCGTCGCTGCTGCATATCCCGTCTCCTTATCAGTAATAATTACTGATATTGTTATAGCACAGCGCAAACCAAAATGCAAGT
This sequence comes from uncultured Oscillibacter sp., assembly GCA_902462475.1. The sequence goes on from CABQCB010000071.1 coordinate 2,666, forward strand.
CCTTTTTTCATTTTTTTCCGCTTCTAAACGGACGCATGGCGCAAACAATATCCATTGGGTATCGCGCAACGATTCTTCCCGGAAAAGGAGGAGCATATACCTTGAAGAAAATGATTGCGCTTTTGAGCGCGGCGCTGCTGGCCCTGTCTGTGACCGCCTGCGGCAATGACCAGAAAAACGACGCCAACAATGCCAACGACGCCGTTCTCAACGGCACGGACGGCAAGGAAAATACCAACAACGGCATCATGGGCGACATGGCCCAGGGCACAGAGGACGTGGTGCAGGGTACGGAGGACGCAGTCCAGGACGTTGGAAACGGCGTCAAGGACGCGGTGGACGGCGTGGAGCAGGGCGTGGATGACATGACGAACACCGCCGAAAACGCCGGAAAAGCCATGAAGCGTTCCGTGGAGGAGGGCGGTGTTTCCTATGGGGAAATGCTGGATAACGCCCGGGTCCACGACACGGACGGCGACCTGACCGACCACGAAAACGCCGTGACCCCCGGCTGGGACGGCTGAGCAGTTTCCGCATAAGAAAACAGGACGGGAAGTTCCTCCCGTCCTGTTTTTCCTCATTTATATCTGTAAAATGCACTGCTCCAGCTCTGCCGCCGTGTCCGCCAGGAAATCCGCTCCGGCCTCCTTCAGCTCCCCGCGGCCCCGGAAGCCCCAGGTGACGCCGCAGGCCCGGAGCCCTGCGTTGTGGGCCGTGTGGATATCCACAGCGCTGTCCCCCACAAAGAGCGTCTCCGCTTTCTCCGCCCCCAGTCGGGCCAGGATCTGCTCCACACCGGTGGGGTCCGGCTTCACCGGCACGCCGGGCAGCTTGCCCTGCACCAGACGGAACATCCCGTCAAAGAAGTGACGGATGATGACCTGGCTGAAATCGTCGGCCTTGTTGGAATACACCGCAAGGCACACGCCCCGGTCACGCAGGCGCTCCAGCAGTGCCGGAATGCCGTCGTAGGGGGCCGTCTTGTCCAGATTATGGGCACCGTAATACTGGGTGAACTCCGCCAGCGTCTCCTGCAGCCGGGCCTTGTCCTGGCAGTCGGCCGGCGAAAAGCGGGAGACCAGATTGGGGATGCCATGGCCCACCATGTGCCGGTACTCCTCCACAGAGTGCTCCGGCCAGCCATTCTTGCGGCAGACCCAGTTGCCGGCGCCCGCCAGATCCTCAATGGTATTCAATAGTGTGCCGTCCAGATCAAAAATCACCGTTTTGTACATTGCGCATCCCTGCCTCACCTGTTGTTTTTTTCACATTGTAGCAGGCCAGGCTCCCAGGCTCAAGCATCAAAGCGCCGAAAAAGCCGCCCTGCGGGCGGCTTTTTTCATGTTCCTCTCATGCCAGCGGGCAGGACACCGCTCCGGCGGCGGTCAGCACCGCCGCTTCCGTGAATCCCGCTGCCCGGGCCAGCTCCGCAGCCTGGTCATAGCCAAAGAGCAGGTGCTCTTTGCAGTGGGCGTCGGCTGTGAGGATGACCCTGCCTCCCATGGCATGCCACTCCCGCAGCAAAAAGAGAGCCGGATAGGGCGCTGTGCGATACCCCCGGGAGACGCCGCCGGTGTTGATCTCCAGAAGCGTTTTATCCGTGTCCGCATGGTGCAGCGCCGCCAGAGCCGCTGACCGGTATCGGGGGGCCTCCTCATCGAAAAAGCGGTTTCCGGCGTTGAGCTTGGTGATGAGGTCGATGTGGCCCAGGATGGTGGGCTTTTTCTCCGCCACCCGGCCCACCTCCCGGAAGTAGCCCTCCGCCACTGCCAGCGCGTCACCGCCGAACAGCTCATCCCGGCAGGCGGTGAACTGCTCCTGGCTCCAGTCCGCCGCATAGTAGACCCCCTCCGGTGAGCGCTGGTAGTGGACGCTGCCGATCCAGTAGTCAAAGCCCTCCGGCGTCACATCCGACCAGCTGTCCCACTCGATGCCCGAGAGCACCTCCATCCGCCCGGCATATGCGGCCCGCACCGCCTCGATGGCCGCGCGGTAGGCGGTCATGTCCCGGGGGAGCACCGCCCCTGCATCGGAGGGGATTGGGGTATGGGCGTGGCAGGAAATGCCAAAATATTGAATATTTTGTGCACTGGCAGCGTCGGCCATAGCCGTCAGAGCGTCGTGTCCGTCGCAAAAGTCCGCATGGTTGTGGACGGAGCAGCACCAGGGCGTGAGCTTCATTGCATCCGCTCCTGCTTGACCTTGTGGTCCACCACATGGCGCTTTTCCAGCTCCGCCGTGATGTCCTGCACGGAGATGCCCATCTGCACCATCAGCACCATCACATGGTAGGTAAGGTCCGCGATCTCGTAGATGGTCTCCTCCTTATCCTCTTTGCGGCCGCCGATGATGACCTCCGTGCACTCCTCGCCCACCTTCTTGAGGATCTTGTCCAGGCCCTTTTCAAAGAGGTAGCTGGTGTAGCTGCCCTCCTTGGGCTCTGTCTTGCGGCCCTGGATGAGCCGATAGAGTCCCTCGTAGCTGAAGGCCTTGAGCTCCGGGGAGAGATACACCGGCTGGAAAAAGCAGCTCTCCGCCCCCGTGTGGCAGGCGGGGCCCTCCTTCACCACCTCCACCACCAGGGCGTCGGCGTCACAGTCGGCAGTGATGGAAACCACCCGCTGCACGTTGCCGGAGGTCTCTCCCTTGCGCCAGAGCTCCTGGCGGCTGCGGCTCCAAAAGCAGGTGCGGCCCTCGTCGATGGTGATGGCCAGGCTCTCGGCGTTCATGTACGCCAGAGTCAGCACCTCCTTGGTGTAGTGATCCTGGACGATAGCGGGGATCAGTCCCTTTTCGTCAAATTTCAGTTCCATTTCGTATATCTCCGTCAAAATACTACAATTTGTATTGGGATTTCCGGCTTTTCACAGCCGCACGGCAACGCCCCGGCCGCGAAGGAATTCCTTGAGCGCCCGGATCTCCACCTGCCGGGTATGGAAAATGGAGGCGGCCAAACCCGCGTCCATGCCGGGATGGGTGAAGAGCTCGGCAAAGTCCTCCATCTTCCCGGCGCCGCCGCTGGCCACGATGGGCACATGCACCCGCGCCGCCAGGGCGTCCAGCATCTCCAGGTCGAAGCCCTGTTTGACGCCGTCGGTATCGATGGAGTTGAGCACGATCTCCCCGGCGCCTGCCGCCACGCCCCGCGCGGCCCAGTCCAGGGCGTCGATGCCCGTATCCTCCCGGCCGCCCTTGGCAAACAGGCGAAACTGCCCGGCCACCCGCTTGACATCCATGCTGAGCACCACACACTGGTCCCCGTACCGCTTGGCCGCCTGGCCGATCAGGGACGGGTCCGCGATGGCGCCGGAGTTGACGCTCACCTTGTCCGCGCCGCACTTGAGGACCCGGTCGAAGTCCTCCAGCGTGCGGATGCCGCCGCCCACCGTCAGGGGGATGAACACCTGGGAGGCTACAGCCCGCAGGATGTCCGTAAACAGCGCCCGGCCCTCGGCGGAGGCGGTGATATCGTAAAACACCAGCTCGTCGGCGCCGGCGGCGTTATAGAACCGGGCCATCTCCACCGGGTCCGCCATGTCCCGCAGGCCCTGGAAATTGGTGCCCTTGACCACCCGGCCGTCCTTCACGTCCAGGCAGGGAATGATCCGCTTGGCTAACACAGGCCCTCCTCCTTCAAAACCGTTTCAAGATCCAGCCGCCCCGTATAGAGGGCCTTGCCCAAAATGGCGGCGTCCACGCCCATGTCCCGCAAGCGCCGCAGCTCCTCCAGACCGGAGATTCCGCCGGAGGCGGTAATGGACAGCCCTTCAATTTTGACCAATTCTTCATAGAGGGGCAGGTTCGTCCCCTGTTCCGCCCCGTCCCGGGAGATGTCCGTATAGATAACGGTGCCCACACCGGCATCCCGAAGCCGGCGGCAGAAGTCCACCCCCCGCTCGGCTGTGCGCTCTTCCCAGCCGCTGACGGCCACATACCCGTCCCGGGCGTCCACGCCCACGGCAATGTGCGCCCCATAGCGCCGCGCCACCTCCTTTGTAAAGTCGAAGTCCTTCACAGCGATGGTGCCCAGAATGCACCGGTCCACCCCCAGTTCCAGGTACTGCTCGATGCGCTGCTGGGTGCGGATGCCGCCGCCCACTTCGATGAAAAGCCCTCCCTGGCGGGCCAGAGCGGCGATACTCTCCAGATTTTCCGCGGTGCCGGACCGGGCGCCGTCCAGGTCCACCACATGGAGGTACTTCGCTCCGGCGGCCAGAAACGCCCGGGCCACGGCGCAGGGGTCAGTACCGTAAACAGTCATCTGGTCGTAGTCTCCCTGGTACAGCCGCACCACCTGGCCGCCCCGCAGGTCAATGGCGGGAAAAATCTGCATGTTGCTCCCTCCTTACAGCTCCCCGAATGCCTTTAAAATGCGGAGCCCCGTGTCCCCGGACTTTTCCGGGTGGAACTGGGTGCCCCACACGTTCCCCCGGCGCACCGCACCGGTGACAGCCACGCCGCCATACTGCGACACGGCCAGGGTGCTCTCGGCGCAGCGGCGGGCATAGTAGCTGTGGACGTAGTACACATATTCGCCCGGCTCCACGTACTCGAAAAGCGGGTCTGCCCGGCGGATGTCCAGACTGTTCCAACCCATGTGGGGCACCTTGCAGCTCTGGTCCGCCAGGTCGTCTTTCAGCGGCGCCACTTCGCCGCCGATCAATCCAAGCCCCGGGTGCTCGCCGTACTCAAAGCTCCGGTCAAAAAGCAGCTGCATCCCAAGGCAGATGCCGAGGAACGGCTTTTTCTCCGCCTCCTCCAGCAAAAGCGCCGTCAGGCCGGAATCGTCCAGCCGGGCCCGGGCGTCGGCAAAGGCGCCCACCCCGGGCAGGATGATCCGCTCTGCCCGGCGCAGGGCATCGGCGTCGGCAGTCACCTCCGCCCCGAGGCCCAGGTACCGCAGGCTGGAGCGCAGGGAAAAGAGATTGCCCACTCCGTAGTCCACAATGGCGATCATGACGTTCCTCCTTATAAAAGGCCCTTGGTACTGGGGATTTCCCCGGCGTGCTTTTCGTCCGGGGCCACAGCCTCCTTCAGCGCCCGGCCCGCACCTTTGAAGCACGCCTCCAGAATGTGGTGGGTGTTCTCCCCGGCCAGCTGATGGAAGTGCAGCGCGCCGGGACAATTGCGCACGAAGCCCAGCCAGAATTCCTTGGCAAGCTCCGTATCAAAGGTGCCCACCTTGGCGGTGGGCAGCGTCACCGCCCAGCCCAGATAGTCCCGGCCCGAGAGGTCGCAGCCCACCAGCACCAGCGTCTCGTCCATGGGCAGCAGGCTCTGGCCGTAGCGCCGGATGCCCCGTTTGTCCCCCAGGGCCTTGGTGA
>CABQCB010000072.1 GCA_902462475.1 uncultured Oscillibacter sp.
GCCCGCCTCGCGGGCGATGGAGCGCACCTCCACGGTGCCGTCGTAGATCTCGGGCACTTCCAGCTCGAAAAGGCGCTTGACAAGGCCCGGGTGGGTCCGGGAGATGAGCACCTGGGGACCTCGGGTGGACCGGCGGACCTCCACCACGTACACCTTCACGTGCATGCCCTCGGTCAGCTCCTCGCCGGGCACCTGCTCGCCGGCCATGAGCAGCGCCTCCGTGGACTCGCTGCCGGTGCCGATGCGCAAAGAGACGTTGCCGTTGCGGGGATCGATGCGGGTGACCACACCGGTGAGGATCTCATGCTGCTTGGAGTTGAACTCGTCGTACACCATGCCGCGCTCGGCCTCCCGCAGGCCCTGGATGATGACCTGCTTTCCGTTGCCGGCGGCGATGCGGCCGAACTCCACCGTGTCCACGGGGAGGTTGATCACATCGCCCACTTCGTAGCGGGCGGAGATGTGCTTGGCCTCCTCCACCAGGATCTCGTTGGCGGGGTCCACATAGTCCTCCTCGGCCACCACGTTCTTCTGCACGAACATCTTCATGGTGTGGTGGACCTCGTCCACGTCCACGATCACGTTCTCCACGCCGTCGTGGTCCCGCTTGTAGGCGGTGGTCAGGGCCTGGATGATCTTATCGAGCATGAAGGACTGGGGGATGCCCCGCTCCTTCTCCAGCAGTTCCAGAGCGGCGAAGATCTCCGCGGGGTTGAAGCCGACGGGCTCCTTTTGCTTTTTGCCTTTCATTCGTGATTCTCCTTTTATTGATACGTCTTTTTCAAACGACTAGGAACGATGTTAAAATTCCACCCGCAGCCGCACCAGGGCCACGTCCTTTTTCTCAAAGGTCAGCTCCTGGCTGCCCACGGTGATGGTGACAGCGCCGGTGGCTTCATCATAGGCCTTGAGATGGCCGGCGAACTCCTTGCGGCCGTCCAGATTGCGGTAGAGCTTCACCAGCACGGGGCTGCCCAGAAAGCGGGCAAAGTCCTGGGGACGCTTGAGGGCCCGCTCGGCGCCGGCGGAGCCCACCTCCAGCGTGTAGCTGCCCTCGATGGGGTCGGCCTCGTCCAGAAGGTCGCTGACCTTGCGGGAGACGGCCTCGCAGTCCAGAATGTCCACGCCACCCTCCTTGTCCAGCAGGATGCGCAGATACCAGGTGCCCGCCTCCTTGACGTACTCCACGTCCCAGAGGGTGCAGCCCTGATAGGCAATGGCGGGCGCGGCCAGTTCCGCGGTCAGCTCCGTGATCTTCTTCATGGGAAATCCCCCTTTATTTTACAGAAATTGCAAAATTTGACCGGCCAAAAAAGGCCAACAAAAAGAGCGGACCACTGGCCCACTCCACACACCTTACTCTTCTAACATACACACCATACCACAGATGGGGAGAAAGCGCAAGCCTTTTCTTGCGGTTTTCTTTATTATATTGTGTAAAAAAACCGCCGGATATGCGCATCTGGCACACCCGGCGGTGTATTTCAGCGCCGGCGCAGGGCCGACACCAGGCAGGAGAGCAGGAACAGCGTGAGATTTGCCACCACCACCGACGCGCCCACCGGCGTGGACAGGGTGAAGGAGGCCACCAGGCCCGCGCAGAAGCACGCCACGGATGTGACGGCGGCGCACACAACCACGCCCCGAAAGCTCTTGAAAAGGCGCATGGCCGTCAGGGCGGGAAAGATGACCAAAGAGGAGATGAGCATAGCGCCCATCATCCGCATGCCCAGCACGATGGTCAGTGCCGTGAGGATGGAGAGGAGGGTATTGTACCGCTCCACCTTCAGTCCCGTGGCCCGGGAGAAGCTCTCGTCGAAGGTGACGGCGAAGAGCTTGTGGTAGAAGAGGATGAACAGCACCAGCACGGCAATGCACAGCGCCACGGACAGCACCACGTCCGCCTGCGTCATGGCCAGGACCGAACCGAACATGTAGTTATCCACGTCGGTGGTCATGCCGGTGGTCTGGGAGATGACGATGATGCCGATGGCCAGGGCCGACGCGCTCATGACGGCGATGGCGGCGTCGCTGTTCCAGTGGGGATGGCTGGCCATGCGCAGCAGGAAGAAGGCCGCCAGGATCACCACGGGGATGGAGAAGTACAGCGGCGTCACCCCCAGGGCCACGGCAATGGCCAGGGCGCCGAAGGACACGTGGCTGAGGCCGTCGCCAATCATGGAGTAGCGCTTGAGCACCAGGGAAACGCCCAGCAGCGCCGCGCACAGGCTCACCAGCACACCGGCGATGAGGGCCCGCTGCATGAACGGATAGGAGAAGATCAGACTCAAAGACATCATTCCACCTCCCGGAACCGCCGCCCCTGGGGGGAGGCCAGATACTCCGCCACCGTGCCGGAGAAGATGCTGCTGCGGCCGATGTGCAGCACGGTGCGGGCGCTTTTGAGGGCCGCCTTCAGGTCGTGGGTCACCATGACCACGGCCATGTGCTCTTTTTCGTTGAGATAGGCCAGGGTCTTGTAAAGATCCTGGGCCGCCGCCGGGTCCAGCCCGGTGATGGGCTCATCCAGAATGAGCAGGGAACTGGCGGCGCACAGCGCCCGGGCCAGAAGCACCCGCTGCTGCTGGCCGCCGGACAGGTCCCGGTAGCACTGGTCCTTCAGCTCCAGCACGCCCAGCTTGCCCAGGTTCATGAGGGCCTGGGACTTCTGGGCGGCGGAGTAGAAAAAGCGGTTTTTCCGCTGGTTGAGGCAGCCGGAGAGCACTACCTCATATACGGTGGCGGGGAAATCCCGCTGGGCCCGGGTCTGCTGGGGCAGATACCCGATGGCGCCCCGCTGGAGCTCCGGCGAGCGGAGGATCTGCCCCGACTGGGGCGGCAGCAGCCCCAGAAGGCCCCGCAGCAGCGTGGATTTGCCGGAGCCGTTGTCGCCTACGATGCAAAGGTAGTCTCCGGTGCGGATGGTCAGGTCCAGGTGGGTCAGCACGCTCTGGCCCTCATACCCCAGCGACACGTCCCGGCACACGATCAGTTCATTCGGTTCCATGGGCTTCCTCCTCGGCGCAGTTTTCACAAAGCCCCGTGAACACCGTGCCCCGGGGGTCGATGCGGAAGTGGTGCTCCCGCTCCAGATGGTCGTACAGGGACTGAAGGTGGGTGCAGTCCACGTGGCGGACCCGGCCGCAGCGGCTGCACTTGAGCAGCACGCAGTCCCGGTGGCCGCCGGCGTGGCCGCACAGGTGGAAAAAGGCGCCCTCCGCCGTGTTGATCTTGTGGACTTGCCCGGTGAGCGTGAGCTTTTCCAGTTGGCGGTAAATGGTGGCAAGGCCCACAGGGCAGCCGGCCTGACGCAGCGCCTGGGCAAGGTCCGCCGCCGTCAGAGGCTCTCCCTGCCGCTGCTCCAGGCACCGCAGCACCGCCTGCTGCTGTTTGGTGGTATAGGACATACAGTGCCTCCAATATGAAAACGAAAATCATTTTCACATTATAAACGGGCCGTGAAAAAAGTCAAGAGCAGTTGCAAAATTCCGGGAAATGGGGTATGGTAAACTTATTATAACACGCCGCATGGGACGGCGTGGGAGTAGGAGAATCGATATGAAAGTTTCACTGGTCATCATGGCCGCGGGCCTGGGTTCCCGCTACGGCGGCAGCAAGCAGGTGGACGGCATCGGCCCCCACCATGAGATCTTGATGGAATACTCTATTTACGACGCTATCCGGGCGGGCTTCAACAAAATCGTGTTCATCATCAAGCCGGAGATGGAGGAGATGATGCACCGGCTGTGCGGGGACTATCTGGCGGGCAAGACCGCCCGGGACGGCAGCCCCGTGGAGGTGGCGTACGCCTTCCAGGATTTTTCCTCCGTGCCGGATTTTTACCACATCCCCCCGGAGCGCACCAAGCCCTTCGGCACCGTTCATGCCCTGCTGTGCGCGGCGGATGTGGTGCATGAGCCCTGCTGCGTCATCAACGCCGACGATTATTACGGCATCGACGCCTACCGCACCATTTATGAAGAGCTGATCCGTCTGCCCGAGACGGGGAAGGCTACCATGGTGGGCTACCTTCTGAAAAATACCGCCAGCCTCCACGGCACGGTCTCCCGGGGCGTGTGCACCGTCAAGGACGGCAAGCTCCAGTCTGTGCGGGAGGCGCTGAAGGTGCAGCTCTACCCGGACGGCACGCTGCGGGATCTGGCCCGGGAGCCCCTGGCGCCGGACACGGTGGTGTCCATGAACTTCTGGGGCTTCATGCCCAGCATCTTCCCCGCCCTGCGGGAGTACTTTGAGAACTTCCTGCGCAACGAGGCGGGAGAGGACATCAAGGCCGAGTGTCTGCTGCCGGTGATGGTGGACCAGCAGATGAAGGCGGGAAAGCTGGAGGTGTCCGTGCTCCACTCTGCCGACAAGTGGTTCGGCATGACCTACCAGCAGGACCGCGCCGTGGTGGCCGAGGAGCTGCAAAAGCTCCACCAGCGGGGAGACTATCCTGAGAGCCTGCGGGGATAAAGCATATGCCCGCCCGCATCCATCCATGAAAAAAGCGCTTCCGGCGTTGGCCGGGAGCGCTTTTTTTGCCCGGCGGCAGTTGTTAAAAATTGATACCGAATTTTCAATGTTTTGTTTCGACTTTTTTCGTCCCAAACCGTCTAATTAGTATAGAAGGGAATCACGCGGGAAGGGGCGGTTATCATGAAAAGAGCGAGAAGAGCGGCCCGGCGCCGGTGGGGGCTGGGCAAAGCGTTGGGATTGGTGGCGCTGGCAGGTGTGCTGGCAGTGGTGTTTTCGGGGAAGCTGCCGGCGGCGGCGCTGCCGGAGGCGACATCGGGAGAGGGCGACGTGTTCCGTCAGCCGGTCCGGGTGCTGCACCGGCCTGCCCGGTCATCGGAGCAGTCCGATGAGACGGAGCCGGAGGAGAAGAGCGCGCAGACCGCGCCCATCGAGACCCCTCGCATGCCGGAACTGCCGGTGGAGGAGACTGCGGGAGAGGAAGCGGACAGCAGCGTGGTGGTGCCCCAGAGTGACCCCGTGGGGATGGAGTATTTCTCCGACGCGGTCTTTCTGGGCGATTCCCGGACGGAGGGGCTGTACCTCTACGGTAATATGACGGAAGGGGAGTTCCTTTACGCCGTGGGCGCCACGGTGGAGTCCGTGTTCACCAAGCCCACCCAGACCACGGACGCGGGGAAGGTGCCCATGCTGGACGCTCTGGCGGACATGGAGTGCGGCAAGGTGTACATCATGCTGGGCGTCAACGAGCTGGGCTGGCCCCGGACGGAGACCTTCCGTGACCAGTACGGCAAGGTCATTGACCGGGTCCGCCAGGACCATCCCGACGCCCAGGTGATCATTCAGTCCATCCTGCCGGTCAGCGCCGAACAGGACGCCAAGGGCACCTATGTCAATAACCGCCGCATCCAGGAGTTCAACGATGTGCTCCGGGAACTGGCGGAGGAGAAGAACTGCCCCTATCTGGACGTGGCGGAGGCGGTGACCGGGGAGGACGGGTGCCTGCTTCCGGAGCTCACCTCCGACGGGGTGCACCTGAACACCAAGGGCTGCGCCGTCTGGCGGGAGTATCTCATGAATCATCCGGTTACAAAGACCCTCTGAACGAAGAGGGTCTTTGTTTTTACTTTTTTTACAGTTTTATTTTGAGACGTTCATGCACAATTGCCGAAAAATGAGGGAGCATAGACAATTACTTGACAACTTGGCTGAAAAACGCTATAAATACAGTGTACGTAAGATACATTCCCCCCGTCTGCGGGGGTATGTATTTCCTCGCGTTTTGGAATAACATTCCGCAATGCGGAATTTCTGGAAGCGAGGCGTATCAGGGAGAAACGAGAAAAACGAGGAGGAAAAAGCCCATGATCATGCGATTCCTGAAAAAGATCCCCGCAGGTATGATGGTCGTGCCCATGCTGCTGGGTGCCATCATCAATACTTTCATTCCTGAAGTGACCAACATCGGTTCCTTCACCACCGCCATCTTCACCAGCGCCGGCGCCAACACCGCCATCGGTATCCAGCTGTTCTGCCTGGGCACCACGCTGCGGGTCCGGGACATGGGCGGCGTTGTCAAGCGGGGCGGTGTGCTGCTGATCTCCAAGTTCGTCATCGGCGCCGCCATCGGCATTGTGGTGGGCAAGGTGTTCGGCCCCACCGGTGTGCTGGGCCTGAGCTCTCTGGCCATCATCTCCGCCGTCACGAACTCCAACGGCTCCATCTATCTGGCCCTGATGAACTCCTACGGTGACACCGTGGACCAGGCGGCCATGCCTCTGCTGGCCATCAACGACGGCCCCATGCTGACCATGATCGCTATGGGCATCGGCGGCCTGGCCGATATCCCCTTCATGGCCCTTGTGGCTGCTATCGGCCCCATCCTGGTGGGTATGATCCTGGGCAACATCGACAAGGACCTGTCTGACTTCCTGGCCCCCGCCGGCACCATCCTGCTGCCCTTTGTGGGCTTCTGCCTGGGCGCTGGCATGAACCTGACCAACATCGCCAAGGGCGGCGCGCAGGGCATTCTGCTGGGCCTTGTCACCTGCCTCATCGGCGGCGCCTTCATTGTGCTGTGCGACCGCTTCATCAGCCGCCGTCCCGGCTATGCCGGCTGGGCTGTGGCAACCACCGCAGGCAACGCCGTGGCAGTGCCCGCCGTTATCGCCGAGGCGGATCCCTCTTGGGCGCAGTGGGCGGATGTGGCCACCTCTCAGGTGGCGGCGTCTGCCATCCTGACCGCCATTCTGGTCCCCATCATTACCTCTTGGTGGGCCAAGAAGTTCGGCTGCCCCAAGTTCCCGAAAGACGAGGCACAGAAAGCCCTGTTTGAGAAGCACTGATCCCCATTACACATATTCGTTGAGGAACGAAAGGAGTATTACATTATGTTGAACGGCATGATCGTTGAGCCCGTGGACAACGTGGTGGTCGCCATCGAGCCCGTGAAGAAGGGCGAGACCGTCACCTACATGTGCGCGGGCGAGGAGAAGCGCCTGACTGCGGCGGAGGACATCACCATCTATCACAAGCTGGCTGCCTGCGACATCGCCAAAGGCCAGCCCATCGTCAAGTACGGCGAGCACATCGGCCTGGCGGCCCGGGACATCAAGGCCGGCGAGCACGTGCACTGCCACAACCTGGAAGAGCACCGGGAAAACCTGGACAGCAAGGGCTGAGAAGGAGGATACGAGTATGAATTTCTACGGTTACAAGCGTCCGGACGGCCGCGTGGGCGTCCGCAACAAGGTCCTGATCCTGCCTGCCAGTGTCTGCGCCTCTGATACCACCCGTATCATCTCCCAGCAGGTGGTGGGCTCCGTCACCTTCAACAACCAGTTGGGCTGCTCCCAGGTGGCTCCCGACCAGCAGTTCACCATGGACGTTATGGCCGGCTATGCCGCCAACCCCAATGTCTACGGCACCGTGGTGGTGTCCCTGGGCTGCGAGAACTGCCAGATGGACCTGGTGGTGAAGGCCATCCAGGAGCGCACCAACAAGCCCCTGAAGCAGGTCATCATCCAGGAGGCCGGCGGCACCCTGAAGGCCATCGACATGGCCGTTCGCTATGCCAAGGAGATGGTGGAAGAGGCTTCCATGCTGCAGAAGGAAGAGTTCCCCATGTCCGAGCTGATCATCGGCACTGAGTGCGGCGGCTCCGACCCCACCAGCGGCCTGGCTGCCAACCCCCTGATCGGCCAGCTCAGCGACCTGATCGTCAAGGAGGGCGGTACCTCCATCCTGTCCGAGACCACCGAGTTCATCGGCGCCGAGCACATCCTGGCCCGCCGCGCCGCTACTCCCGAGGTCCACGACCGCATCTTCGAGATCGTGCACCGCTATGAGAAGGCCCTGCAGCTGGTTGGCGAGGAAGTCCGCGAGGGCAACCCCTCTCCAACCAGCTGCAGGGCC
>CABQCB010000073.1 GCA_902462475.1 uncultured Oscillibacter sp.
CAATATTTACACCGGCCAGGGGGCGGGTCCCTACCGTAAGGACGGCCAGGGCATGGTGAAAAAAACGCTGAACGAGAATGGTTTTCCAGTCCTGAGAGACGGTCTCTCCGCCGGGAACAATATCACAGTGTCTGCGGGGAACCAGAACTTGGACTACCTGTTCAGCACGACCAGCGCTCAGGGCAAGGTGGTGTACGAGGACGCCAAGGGCCTGCTCCAAATCGACGGCGACGGCTACTATTATTATAACGCGTCCCAAGGGCAGACAAAAGAAGCGGGCGGAAGCTATGAAACCGCCAACTTCGCGGTGCTCGGCCAGGAGAACGGCGTCAACCAGTTTACCCTCTATGACACCTGGGGAGTAAAGGGCGGCAGTAACTCCGCTGACAAAGGGCAGGGGATGTTCTTTCCCTTTGACGGCGACGCCACACAGGATACGACCACGGACACCGCGCTTCACAATTACTTCGGCATGACCATGACCACCCAGTTCATCCAGCAGTACGGCGGCTACACCCGGCCAGAGGGCGATAGCAACCGCAAGCCCATCACCTATGAGTTCTCCGGCGACGACGACGTGTGGGTGTTCATCGACGGGGTGCTGGTGGCCGACCTGGGGGGCAACCACGACGCGGTGAAGGTGGAGATCGATTTTTCCACGGGCACCGTGAAACTGAGCTGGAAGGATGCAAACAGCCAGGGAAGCGGGCTGGTAGGCGAGTTTAAAGTCAAGAAAACCGCCTATTTTGAGGATATTTTTGCCGGTACCGGAGTAGAGCTTGAATCTGTGGCAGACGGAACCTCTGCGGATCCGGGACGGCAGGACGCCATGACCCTGGCCGACAACAGCTACCACACGCTCAAGTTCTTCTACCTGGAACGGGGCGGCGCATCCAACATGTCCATGAAGTTCAACCTGAGTACCATTCCCTCCACAGACGTCGTCAAGGTGGACCAGAACGGCGAGGCGGTGTCCGGCGCGGAATTTGCGCTGTATGCGGTCAAGGGTGAGCAGTACCCCACCGCCACAGTGGACAACGCTGGTAATGTGAGCTGGAGCGATGGTGGTAGCGCATCTCCTGTCTTGCTGGCGGAAGGGCGCACCGGGAGCGACGGCGCGCTAACGCTGACCGAGATTGAAGACGGCAGCAGCACGGACAAACCGCTGTCCCTGCAGGCGGTATGGGACGAGCACCAAGGAACATACGGATACGAGGGAGCCAACGGGCAGCGGCGGCTTAACCTGGTGCTGGTGGAAACCACAATCCCCAATGGCTACCGCTCTAACAGCGGCGGCCAGTACCAGCTTTACATGCGGGAACTGAACCTGGACAATGCTTATGTGAACAGCCAGAATCAGACGGTCCTTTTGCTGTCCAATGATTACTGGACCACGGGTGCGTACGCAAATCCAAAGGTGATGGTGCGCTCCGGTATGAGCGTCACACAGAGCAACGGTCAACAAACAGGATCACTGGGGGAAGACGGCGGCACGATGTTCGCCGTTATGATGCATAAGGGCAGCGACGATCAGTGGCACGTTGTCACCGGAGACCCCATCGAGGGCTGGGTGGAGGACGAAGCCGGCCTCAGCTCGGGCGGCGGCTCTAATGCGGTTGCAAGCGTGATCCATGCCTTACAAGATAAAACGGTGGATGTGTTCACGCTGAATGGCAGCGGCTCTTATTCCGTCACCATCGAGAATCTGCCCGGCGATATTGACAGCTACAGCGCGGTTTCCGGCGACAAGGCCACCTATGCCGTGGCGTATTATTACACCACCGGGAAAGTGGCAGACGGCAGACTGGATAGTAGTGTCACCAGCGAGAACACCTGGCTGGTGGATGATACGGCGTTTGAACGCATTTTTGCCGCCAATCTGTATGTACCCAATATTGAGAATAAGATCGTGGTCCAGCGGGTAGACGAAGGGGGCAACGCCATCAACGGCGTGACCTACGCGGTGTACGATGCGGGAGAGAATTTCGGAAACATTCCCGAGGGTATGTCCCTTGAAGCAATCGGTCAGGCAATCCGCAACGCTGGTTTTTCTGACGCGGTCACCTTGGATGGCGATAAGACCATCAACCGGGTTGGAAACCAGGTCGAAACCAGTTCGCTGACCAAGGAGACGGATGGCATTACGATGGGCGGCGCGCTGGTGATGTCAGGCGGGCAGTTTGACGTGCAGGACCAGACCTCCAACTGTTACATTCTGGTGGAACAGTCGGTGGCAAATGCCACCTATGCCAACGGCGGCGGCCAGGCCATCGTCAACGGGTACGCGGACCCGGTCCTGTTCTATGTGGGCCAGGCGGGCCAAGGCGTATACGCCAACGCGGCAGACAGCGGCGACGGCGTGAGCGTGCTGCGGGGTGTGGGCGCGTTGGTGGAGAGCGTGACCCAGTTTGCCAATCACAGCCTGGGCGACGATACGCTGGCGCAAATTCAGGCGGAGCTGTATGTCAGGGATGGAACGGACTGGGCAGCGGCGGACAGCGCTAACACCGGAGGCGGCGTGAGCGAGGGTCAGAATCCCATGAGCCTGATCTACCAAAGAGAAGGTGCGTCCGTCGAATATGTGAATAAGAGCGGCGGAAGCACCGCCCTGGCCACGAACGCGGGCTGGTCCAAGCTGAAAGTTACCCAGGGAGAGGAGCCTGCGGGCGCGCAGACCTGGACGGACCTGGAGGAGACCGAGATCACCGACCTGTTCTCCGGCACCGTCATCATCCGCATCGCCGCCGCCAGCACTGGGGACCTGTCGATCACCAAGGAGGTGGATACGGCGGAAAACTCGGAGGAGGCTCCGGCGGACGATAGCTTTGCATTCACCGTAGAACTGAGCGACCCAGAGAACACCGAGGTAGGCAGTGAAACCGTGCCGGTAGACCTGGCGGACGACGCCAGGCAGCTGGGGAGCGTGTCTGGCAAGGGATATTCCTATACAGTAACGGATGAAAGCGGTAATTCTGTGGTGGAGAGCGGCACCATTGCGGTACAAACGAATAACACCATTACCGTGCAAACAACCTCCAACCCATCTCAACTGGTGAAAGCCGGCAGTGAGACGGGCCAGCTCCTGGTTACCCTAAAGGCAGGACAGACGTTTACCGTAAAAGACCTTCCGGCAGGCACACGGTATACGGTGACCGAGACGGATAAGCCCTGGTATACCGGGAACATGGCGGTGACAGCCAACGATGCGGCGGTCACCGGCTCCAATGGGACCTACGAGCTTGCCGCCGGGGTGAACCAAGTGACGGTGACCAATACCTACGAGAAAAACGGCGTGATTTACGGCGACGACGAGGGCGAGACCTATCTGAACGTCCATAAGACAGTGACGGGCGAAGGCGGCTGGGCTCTAGCCGACAACGGATTTTCCTTTACGATGACTGGGGTTCCAAATGATAAAGGTATTGCCCCACCCATGCCCGAGGGAACTCAGGCGGGCAGCGGCAGTACGACGATTACCATTGGAAACGATACGCCGGAACATACAAGCGAGTTCGGAACCATCACCTTTACGGAGGCGGGAACCTATACCTATCTCATCGAAGAAGCCGTTCCAGCTCGTCCGGTCGCCGGAATGACCTATGACAAGACGGTGTACCAGTTGACCATTACGGTGACGCAGAGCGGCGGGGGAGGAAAGACCTCCCTTGAAATTGGAGCTGTGACGCTGAAACAGGCGGAGAAGGTTGAGAGCGGGATAGACTGGGAAAACGCCCGAGATGCGAAGGCAGTCGTCTTTGAAAATTCCTATGCCGCCCCCAGCGGAGTGCTGTACGGCAGCGCTGCTTTCAAGGTGAGCAAGGATTACGCTGAGGGCGAAGGCCTGGAGGACTACGATGGCCAGGTAAAGTTCACCATCACTGGAATAGGGACGGGCGCGGACAGTCAGACCATCGAAGCGCCGCTTCCGAATCCGGCCGAGGTCTCGATTTCCGGGGAAGGCAGCGCGAGCTTTGGCGACATCACCTTTACCCAGGCAGGCGAATATGTCTATACCATTCAGGAGACGGATCCCAATGTCACGGGGATGGAGTACGACAGGGCCGTATACACGGTGACGGTGAACGTGACGCTGGCAGACGACAACAAAACGCTGCATGTGGGAGCGCCCACTTATCAAACGTCTGACGGAGCATACGACTATAACAACGCCGCCGGAATGACATTTACCAACGTTTACACCCACCAGGTGGCGGACGGGACGCTGACCATAAGCAAAAAAGTGGAGGGCGGTGGCGCAGGGGAGCTGTTTGGATTTAAACTTGACTTTGGCACTTACAGCGGCACCCTGCCCTATGTGATTACCGGGGAGGATGGGACCCCGGTGGACAGCGGCACGTTGACCGTTGCCGGTGGAAGCGTCACGAAGGTGCTTCCCGCCGGAGGGCCTGAAGAGGACCCAGACCCCAGTGAGAGCGCGGACCCAAGTGAGAGCGCAGATCCCAGTGAAGCCCCCGCTGATTCCGGTGAGGCTCCCAGCGCGGAGCCTACGCCTGCGGCTTCCCCAGATCCTGACCCGGGCGCCGCCCCAGAGCCAGGCCCCAACGGGGAAAACGAGAGCGAGAGCCCCATTGCCCGGGCGCTTCACGTACTGGCGAGCTTCTTTGCCGGCGGCGGGGAGGACCAGGCGAATTCCGGCGGCCGCTTTGACAGCGAATTGACCTTGTGGCTGGGCCACGGAGAGTCCATTGCCATCGGCGACGATACCGCAACGCTGCCCGGTGGCACCGTCGTTACGGTAACGGAGACGGAGTGCCAGGGCTATCAATCTACGCATGCTCATGGGGTGCAATATAACATCGACGGCGATACAGTCGTGGAGGTTACCAACCGTACCAAGGCCGTGCCCGGCCTGAGCGTGACCAAGCGGGCGGACCGGAGCAGCATCCAAGTGGGGGAGACCGTGACCTATACCGTCACTGTGAAGAATACCGGCAATACAACTTTAACTGGGATCACCGTCACAGATACGTTTGACGGGGCGGGACAGATGGACTTCCATCGGTCCGATGCCGTGACAGACAACGGAGACGGTTCCTTTACCATCGCTGCGCTTGCCCCAGGGGCGGAGGTGACGATCACGGCTTCCTATACCGCGGTTCCTGCGGACGAGGGTAAGACGCTGTCCAACACTGCCGTAGCTACCGCCGGAGACGGCACTAGGGGTGAGGATACGGAACATGTCCCGGTGGACAAGGACGAGCCAATCATCCCGCCTCCGGTGCTCTCAGGCACACTGCGGATTCAAAAGACGGTGAGCGGCACCGGAGCGGACTGGAATGGTTCCTTCCAGTTCCTCATCACCTTGAGCAGTAAGATCAGCGGCAGTTATGACGGAGTGTGGTTCGACCAGGGCCAGGCTGTGGTCACCATCCAGGCGGGCCAGACTCTGACCATTACCGGCCTGCCCTATGGGACGCGGTATACCGTTACGGAGTTGGACAGCGGCGCTTATACCGTCACATCGGAAAACGCTGCGGGCACCATTGGTACCCCCAACCAAATTGTGTACTTCCACAACCATTTGGACGGGCCCAGCGGCCTGAATACCGAGGACCATTATGCCTACCTCATTGGCTTTACGGACGGGACAATCCGGCCGGAGGCCAGCATCACGAGAGCCGAGGTGGCAACGATTTTCTTCCGCCTGCTCACCGATGAGGCTCGGGAACGATACTGGAGCCAAGCTAACCCATATTCTGATGTGGCGGCGGAGGACTGGTACAACAACGCCATATCCACGCTGACGAACATGGGAATTTTGGAGGGCAAGGGAGACGGAGCGTTCCACCCCTTGGACACCATTACCAAGGCAGAGTTTGCCACGATTGCAGTGCGGTTCTTCGACCATACGGCGGAGTACCGGGAGGGCACGTTTGTGGATGTGGACGCAGCGGTGTGGTATGCTGATTATGTCCAAGCCGCAGCGGACAAGGGCTTGATCGAAGGCAACGGTGCCGGATACTTTGAGCCGATGCGGAACATCACCCGTGCGGAGGCGGCCACCATTGTGAATCGAACGTTGGGACGCAGGCCTCATGAGGATCACCTGCTGCTCTGGGCGGAGATGATCGTGTGGCCGGACAATGCCAACCGGAACGCCTGGTATTACGAGGCCATGCAGGAGGCCACCAATTCCCATGACTATGTGTGGACCAATGAGGACAGCGAGAGTGTGGAGCAGTGGACCGAGAAGCTTCCTGAACGGGATTGGGCCGCACTGGAGCAGATTTGGTCCAATGCCAATTCTGCGCCTGGCGGCGAGGTGATGGAGAAAAACACCTCCCATTGAAAGGGGGGGAGCGCTGTAAAGGACACAAACATGAAAAAGGACGGTACGGTTTGAACACCGTACCGTCCTTTTTCTGCGGTCGGAGCCAGGGAAACTCCGGCTCTCAATTTTTTGGTCAGGGGTGAAAAACATAGCGGTCCAGCCGCTCCATAGCCTCCTGCACCCGGGACAGGGGCAGAGCCAGGTTCATGCGGATGGAGCAGGGACCGTGGAAGGGACGGCCGTCCTGCCAGGCCACGCCCACATCCCAGCCGGCCCGCAGTAGCTGGTCCAGAGTCTTGCCGTTGTCCCGGCACCAGGCGGTGCAGTCCAGAAACAGCATATAGGTCCCCTGAGGCCGAGCCGCCTGGACACCGGGGAAATGCTGAGCGATGTAGCCTAAGGCATAGTCCACGTTGCCGGTGAGGACGTGGCGCAGCTCGTCCAGCCACTCGTAGCCCTCCGGCCGGTAGGCGCCGATGAGGGCGTGCATGGACATCACGTTCATGTCGTTGTAGTGGCACAGGGAAGATTCTCGTTCCACCCGTTCCCGCAGGGCCTTATTGTAGATGATGTGGTAGCTGCCGATCAGCCCGGCCAGGTTAAAGGTCTTGGAGGGGGCGTACAGGGCCACGGTGCGCATCCGGGCATCCTCGGACACGGACTGGAGAGGAATGTGCTGATAGCCCTCCAGAGTGAGGTCGGACCAGATCTCGTCGGAGATGACCATAACGTCGTTGTTCCGATAGATCTCCATGGCCTGTTCCAGCTCCCAGCGCTCCCACACCCGGCCGCAGGGGTTGTGGGGAGAGCAGAACACGGCGGCATGAATTTGATTCTCCTTGAGCTTTCGGTCCATATCGTCAAAGTCCATCCGCCACACGCCGTTCTCATCCAGCTTCAGGGGGCTGAGAACGATGCGGTAGCCGTGGCTTTCGATGCTGTTGGTGAAGCCGATGTAGGTGGGGGAGTGGACAAGGACTTTGTCTCCGGCGGAACACAGCACCCCCAGGGTGCTGATCAGTCCGCCCAGCACGCCGTTTTCATAGCCGATGCACGCCCGAGTCAGGCCAGTGACGTGGTTGCGCGTCTCCTGCCAGCGGATGATGGAGTTAAAATATTCCTCCGTGGGGGCAAAATAGCCGAAAGCGGGGTGCTGTGCCCGCTGGATCAGGGCTTGGGTGACGGTAGGAACAGTGGGGAAGTTCATGTCCGCCACCCACATGGGGATAGGGTCAAAACCTTCCTTGGGAGCGCCGGGGGCGGTGCCGTGGCCCAGGGCGTCAATGGCGATGGCGTCCTTGCCTCGGCGGTCGAGGATACTGGTAAAATCGTATTTCATCTGTATTTGGCGCACGTGCGCGCCAAGCCTCCTTTCCGGCTGACGGGTATGAAGGGCCGTCAGCACATCAACAAATCAGCGAACCTTAAAAGGTCCTGACATAGCGCAGGTCTACACAGACAGCGTCCGGCGGAAAGGGGATCTCCGCATGGGTGCCGTCCCAGGAAAAGCCGTGGCGGGCGTAAAAGCGGCGGGCCT
>CABQCB010000074.1 GCA_902462475.1 uncultured Oscillibacter sp.
AGGGAGTAGGCTGGATAAAACCGGCGCGAGGGTTCAAATCCCTCCTTCTGCGCCACGCGGCCGCAAAGTTCGCTTTGCGGCCGCGTTTCTTTTTTACATTTTTTGACCGGGAGGGTGTTTCCATGTACGACGAGCTGACAGCAGTGGATATCAAGAAGATGCAGGAGGAGCTGGACCACCGGATCCGGGTGGAGCGGCCCCAGCTCATTGAGGAAGTGCAGACCGCCCGGGCCTTCGGCGACCTGAGCGAGAACTACGAATATAAATGCGCCAAGCAGGCCAAGAACCGCAATGAGAGCCGTATCCGCTATCTGGAGCGGATGATCCGCACGGCGAAGGTCATCGAAGTGCAGGACGAGGGCGATGCCGTGGGCCTTTTTGACAAGGTGACCATCTACAATGAGATGGTGAAGAAGGAAATGACCATCCGCATCGTGACGACCCTGCGGCAAAACGCTCTCCAGGGGCTCATCAGCAAGGAGTCCCCGGTGGGACGGGCCCTGCTGGGCCGCCGGGTGGGTGACCGGGTCCAGATAGAGGTCAGCCCGGAGATGAAGTATTTCGTGGAGGTCCGGGCCATTGAAAAGGGCGAGGACGACGAGAGTCTGGAGATCGGCAGCTTTTGAGCTGCTATCAGAGTGAACGAAGGAGAAAACATATGCTGTTTGTATGCTATCCCAAATGCAGCACCTGCCAGAAGGCCCGTGCCTTCCTGGATGAACACGGTGCGGCCTATACCCTGCGGGACATCAAGACCGAAAACCCCACGGCGGAGGAGCTGCGGCTGTGGTGGGAGAAGAGCGGACTGCCCCTCAAGCGGTTTTTCAACACCAGCGGACTCCAGTATAAGGCCCTGGGAGTGAAGGACCGCCTCCCCGATATGGACGAGCAGGCCCAGCTGGATCTGCTGGCTACGGACGGCATGCTGGTCAAGCGGCCCATTCTGGTGGGTGAGGACTTTGTGCTGGTGGGCTTCCGGGCAGCCGAGTGGGAGCAGCGGCTGGGATGATCGCGCGGGTGGACTTTGCCCCGCTGGACGGCATCACCAAGGCGGTGTTCCGGCGGGTGTTTCATGCCCGCTTCGGCGGCGCGGACCGGTACTTCATCCCCTTTTTCTCCCCCACGGACCAGCACATCGTCACCAAGCGGGACCAGCGGGAGCTGGACACAGCCAATAATCCGGGGCTTCCCCTAGTACCTCAGATCATGACCCGGCGGGCCGATGACTTTTTATGGGCGGCTTCCCTGATGGAGGATCTGGGCTACCGGGAGGTGAATCTGAACCTGGGATGCCCCTCCGGCACGGTCACCGCCAAGGGAAAGGGCTCCGGCTTTCTGGCAAAGCCCGACGAGCTGGAGCGTTTTTTTGACCAGGTGTTTGCCTCCGTGCGTCTGCCGGTGTCCGTCAAGACCCGGCTGGGGGTGCAGTCACCGGAGGAATTTGCGCGGCTGCTGGAGATCTACAACCGCTATCCCATCGCCTGCCTTACCATCCATCCCCGGGTGCAGAAGGAGTTTTATAAGGGCACGGTTCACCGGGACTGGTTCACCAGGGCGGCGGAGGAAAGCCGAAATCCTGTGTGCTATAACGGCGACCTTTTGACTGTGGAGGACGTCCGGGATTTCGAGCGGGATTTTCCCGGCG
Organism: uncultured Oscillibacter sp.; assembly: GCA_902462475.1. The sequence continues at coordinate 1,646 of CABQCB010000074.1, forward strand.
TGGAGGCGGTGATGATCGGCCGGGGCGCGGTGGCAGACCCGGCGCTCCTCAGAAAGCTCCACGGCGGCGCGCCCGCCACCCGGCAGGAGCTGATGGACTTCACCGCAGAGCTCTATCAGGCCTATCAGGAGTTTTACGGCCAGGTGGGCCCGGCGGCCCAGCGGATGAAGGAAGTGTGGTTCTATCTCATCCACCTCTTTGAGGGGGGCGAGAAGATCCACAAGTCTATGCGCCGCAGCCGTACGCCCCGGGAGTACGAGGCCCTGGAGGCGGAGGCCTTTTCCAGCCTGCCCCTGCGGGACCATGCGGTGGGCCCGCTGGTGTGAGCGCCCAAGAAAAAGAGAGGAGCGGATACCATGGATAAGCAGCTGCAATTCCGGCAGGCCAGGCGGCAGGATGTGCCGCTGATTTTGCGATTCATCCGGGAGCTGGCGGCCTATGAGAAGATGGAGGACCAGGTGGTGGCCGATGAGGCCACGCTGACGGAGTGGCTTTTTGAGCGCCGGAGCGCGGAGGTGTGCTTTGCCGTGCTGGAGGGAGAGGAAGTGGGTTTTGCCCTGTACTTCCATAATTTCTCCACGTTCCTGGGCCGGGCGGGACTCTATCTGGAGGATCTGTATGTGCTGCCCCAGTACCGGGGACAGGGCATCGGAAAGGCCATTTTGCAGCATCTGGCCCGCCTGGCAGTGGACCAGGGCTGCGGCCGGATGGAGTGGTGGTGTCTGGACTGGAATGCCCCCAGCATCGCCTTTTACCGCGCTCTGGGCGCCCAGCCCATGGACGAGTGGACAGTGTACCGCCTGACGGGGGATACCCTCCGGGGCCTGGCGGAAGAGAAGTAAAAAAGATCCTCCGGGAGGCTGCGGCCTCCCGGAGGATCTTGTCTTTTGCTGTTTGAGTTTACTGTCATGTTTTTCGCCTGAAAAGGAGCAAGGTGTCGCTGGACGGAGAGATCTGAAGATAGATCACGCTCTCGTCTCCGTTTTTCAACCGATAGATTGTTGCGTTTAAATAGTAGTCATTATTCGTTTGGTAATTGTCATAGCATGTTTCCGTCATATCCACCAGGGTATCGATGGTCCCGTCCTGGATCAGGGTGTCAGCCAACTCCTCCAAACTGAATTCGCCTGCTTTTATATCCGCGAAATAGGAGGAATCGTCATAAAAAATATGAGGTCTGACGACATATTTTTCTGTTGTGTTCATGGCTGCGATAACCAGCAATAATGGAATCAGAGCGACAACCAAAATGATGCACAGAAGCCTAACCATGTCTTTTTTTGAAGTTTTCATGTGCTCCCGCTCCTTTGCCGCTTTTTGACTCAGAACTTCCAGAGGTTCAATCCCACCTCCGGACTGAAAGCACGGTCCATGGCGCCGGGCAGCACCCGTACCGCCATCTCGCAGGTGGCGCTGATGACGGCCCGGTTCAGGTGGCCGCCCACCACATGGCCCTGGCTGTCCCCGGCGCTCATGTGCAGGTGGCTGTAAAATTCGCCGTTCATGGAGTCGATGGTGCCGGTGAGGGAGACGATCTCATAGGGGCCGGAGAACTCGTTGGCGTGATAGGTCTTGCTGACCGTGTCAAAAACGCCCACGGTGAACTCCCGGACGGCTCCCAGGGCCTGCACGGTGGCCAGGCGGATGTCCTCCGCCAGCGCCAGCTTTTTTACCTGCTCCAAAATCTCCTCCCCGGGATCCATCCGCAGAAGGTAGGTGTCTCCAAATTTCCGATATTCCATAAGTACCTCCTTATGCTTCTTTTTTCCAGCATACCACACCTGGCTTCCAGATGCAACGGATCATTGCGTGACAAAACCAGGCCCGGATGCTATGATGAAGCTGGAGGTGAGGCACATGGTGGGACGCAATCTCAAGAGGCTGCGCCAGCAGGCGGGACTGACCCAGGATGCCCTGGCGGAGCGGCTCCATGTAACACGGCAGGCGGTGTCCTCCTGGGAGACCGGCAAAACGGCGCCGGACGTGGAGACCCTGATGGCCCTGGCCGAGGCTCTGGAGGTGGATGTGCGGGCCTTGATCTACGGGCCGGAGGTAGTGGCAGAGGGCGGCTATCCCCGGTTCCAGCGGCGGTACGTGGTGTGCACGGCAGTGTTTGCCGCCATGACACTGGCTCTGCTGGTGATGGAGATGACTCTCAAGCCGTATCTGCATCAGCTGAAGGGGCAGACCTTTATCCTGTGGCCTTCTTTGACGTACATCATGGCAGTGGTGCCGTTGGGGTACGCTGCCGCAGGGGCACTGGTCCCCTCACTGCTGTCGCTGTGGGCGGATATCCGGATACGCAGTACCCGCGTCCGGTGGGTTTTACTGGTGGTGGGTCTGCTGGCACTGGGGACTTATCTCCTTTGGGTCGCTTCGTTTTTCGGCTATGGCCCTGCGGCGGTGTATGAGTACCCTCTGCGGCGGTGGTATGTTGCCATGTCTACCACAGGAAACGATCTGATCCGGTACAGCTGCGTGACACTCGCCGGCTGTACGCTGTTTTTGGCCTTTAACCGATGAAGAAGCCCCCGGCTTCAAGCCGGGGGCTTCTTTTTGTCAGGAGAGCTTCAGATCCCCGTCCTTGATCCAGTCGATGCGGCGGAAAAACAGGCCGAAGGCCCAAGTGAGGACGGCAGGGAGGATGAAGCAGAGGAGGGCCATAGCCAGCCAATCCATGCCGGTGATGGCGGCCTTGGCGCCGGTAGAGACGTCGTTGACCCAGCCGGTGTAGACGCCGATGGGGCCCACCATGCCGCAGGTGCCCATGCCGCTGGCCACGCCGCTGGCCGGGTCGTTCATCTCAAAGTGGAACACGCAGGTGGCAAGCGGTCCGGTGATGGCGGAGGTGAGGATGGCGGGCAGCCAGATCCGGGGATTTTTCACGATGTTGCCCATTTGCAGCATGGACGTGCCCAGGCCCTGGCTGATGAGGCCGCCCCAGCGGTTTTCCCGGAAGCTCAGCACGGCGAAGCCCACCATGTTGGCGCAGCACCCGGCTACGGCGGCGCCGCCGGCAAGACCCGTCAGGCCGATGGCGGCGCAGATGGCGGCAGAGGAGATGGGCAGCGTCAGGGCGATGCCGATGACCACGGACACCAGAATGCCCATCCAGAAGGGCTGGAGCACGGTGGCCCACTTGACGAACTCGCCTACGGAGCTGGCGGCAGTGCCGATGGCAGGCGCCCACCAGGCGGCCAGGGCCACGCCGGAGAGGATGGTCACCAGAGGCGTCACCAGCAGATCGATCTTCGTCTCCTTGCTGACGGCCTTGCCCAGCTCCGCGGCGATGACGGCGATGAACAGCACGGCCAGAGGTCCGCCGGCGCCGCTGCCGCCGGAGAGGGTCGTGGAGCCCAGGGCGTTGGCGGCGTAGCCCACAGTCACCAGGGAGAACAGCACCATGGGCGGCGCCTGGAGAGCGTAGCCGATGGCCACGGCCATGGCCGCGCCGCTCATGGCGGAGGCGTAGCCGCCGGCGGTCACGAAAAATTCGATCCCCAGCTGGGTGCCCAGGGTGTTGAGGATGGTGCCAATAAGCAGCGAGCAGAAAAGGCCCTGGGCCATGGCGCCCAGAGCGTCGATGCCGTACCGCTTGCCGGAGATGACGATGTTTTTGCGCTTTAAGAAGGCTTTGAACTGTTCCATGGGAAGCACCTGTTTCTCTCTAAAATAAAATGTGGTATACAGGTGTCTTGACACCTGTATACCACATCATACTCGCAAAAGCGGGGCCTGTCAACCCTGAGTTACGCTTCCACCAGCACACCCAGGGCCCGCAGGGCCGTCCGGACCCGCTCCGCTGCGGCCTCGTCGGGGCAGGAGAGGGTATGGAGATGGATGCCGCCGGTCAGGTCGGAGAGGGGGCGGGCGTCGGAGCGGGCGCAGCGGTCCAGGAACTGACGCACGTCGTGGCGGCTGGCAAGCTGCAGCGAGCCGGTGAGCTGGCCGTAGACCGGGTGCTCCACGATCACATCCAGCACAGTGCAGCCCTCGTCCACCATGGCGTTGAGCTCTGCCTCCATACCTGCGGCGGTGTGCCGGCAGGCAAAGCGGCAGATATGGCCCGATACCTCCTGCAAGATCACATACCCCCGGGGTGTGGCGGAAATGGCGTCTCCCGCGGCACGCAGCAGGGCGATGTCTCCCACGATGATCTGGCGGCTGACGGAAAACCGGCCGGCCAGCGCCGTGGCACTGACGGGCTGGTGGGAGTGGTGTAAAATTTCACGAATGGCCTGACGGCGTTCTTCCGCGCGCATAGGGATGCTCCTTTCACTGTCATGACAGCAGTATACCACACCGGCGGAAAAAAGCAAAGAAAAACCGGGAGCGCACGATCTGTGCGCTCCCGGCGGAGTATTCAGCCGCCCAGATAGGCTTTTTTGATGGCGGAACTCTCCAGCAGCTCCTTGCCGGTGCCGGAGGTGACGATCCGCCCGGTCTCCAGCACATAGCCACGGTCGGCCACGGACAGGGCGGCCTGGGCGTTCTGTTCCACCAGCAAAATGGTGGTGCCGGCCGCGTGGAGGTTGCGGATGATCTCAAAGATCTGCTCCACCAGAATGGGAGCAAGACCCATGGAGGGCTCATCCAGCATCAGCAGCTTGGGATGGCTCATGAGCGCCCGACCCATGGCCAGCATCTGCTGCTCGCCGCCGGAGAGGGTGCCGGCGATCTGACGGCGGCGCTCCAGCAGGCGGGGGAAGGTTTGGAAGACCTTGTCCAGGTCAGCGTTCAACGTGGAGCCGGACTGGGTGTAAGCGCCCATTTCCAGATTCTCCTGCACGGTCATCTGCAAAAAGACCCGGCGTCCCTCAGGGACCAGTGCCAGGCCCCGGGAGACGATCTTGTGGCTGGGGACCTTGCTCAGCGGCTCACCCATGAAGGTGACGGAGCCGCTGCGGTTGTGGAGCAGACCCGCGATGGTGTTCAGCGTGGTGGACTTGCCCGCGCCGTTGGCACCGATCAGCGTCACGATCTCGCCCTGGTTGACCTCAAAGGAGATGCCCTTGACGGCATGGATGCTGCCGTAATAGACGTTGATGTCGTCTACTTTCAAAATCGTTTCCATGCTCACGCCTCCTTCTGCTTGCCCAGGTACGCCTCAATGACGGTGGGGTTGGATTGGATCTCCTCGGCGGTGCCCTTGGCGATGACCTGGCCGAAGTTCAAAACGCAGATGCCCTCACAGATGCTCATGACCAGGTTCATGTCGTGCTCAATGAGCATGATGGCGATCTGGAAGGTGTCCCGGATCTTGACGATGTTTTCCATCAGCTCCGCCGTCTCGGAGGGGTTCATGCCTGCGGCAGGCTCATCCAGCAGCAGCAAGCTGGGGTTGGTGGCAAGCGCCCGGACGATCTCCAGGCGGCGCTGAGCGCCGTAGGGCAGGGAGCCGGCCTTGAAGGAGGCCATCTGCTCCATATCGAAGATGGACAAAAGCTCCATGGCCCGGTCGTGGGCAGCCCGCTCCTGTCTCCAGTAGCTGGGAAGCCGCAGCACACCAGCCAGGGCGGAGTAGCGGGTCTGGTTGTGGAGGCCGATCTTCACGTTGTCCTCCACGCTCAGGTTGTTGAAAAGCCGGATGTTCTGGAACGTACGGGCGATGCCCATGCGGTTGATCTGCGCCGTGGTCTTGCCGGCGGTGTCCAGACCGTCCAGCAAAATGGTGCCCCGGGTGGGCTGATAGACCTTGGTCAGCAGGTTGAAGATGGTGGTCTTGCCGGCGCCGTTGGGGCCGATCAGGCCGGCGATTTCCGTGCGGCCGATGGTCAGGTTGAAGTCGTTGACGGCCTTCAGTCCGCCGAAGTCGATGCCCAGATGGCTGCACTCCAGGATGGGGGATTTGTCCACGTCCCGCTCGGGAACGATGGCCCGGCTGGGCACCGGCACCATCTTGCCTTTTTCAAACTGTTTAGCCATGGTTGGCGGCCTCCTTTCTGCTGCCGGGGATGGCACGGCCCAGCAGCACGCGGCAGCGCTCGTTGTTGGTGGCCAGCATCACCAGGATCAGCACGATGGCGTACACCAGCATCCGGTAGGTGGCAAATCCGCGCAGCGCCTCCGGCAGGATGGTCAGGGCTGCGGCGGCGATGATGGAGCCCCGGATGTTGCCCAGCCCGCCCAGTACCACAAAG
>CABQCB010000075.1 GCA_902462475.1 uncultured Oscillibacter sp.
CGCAGGAGAAAATCCCCGCAGTCCCGGGCCAGGTTCTCCGCATAAGGTCCCATATGCCGGTCGGTAAAGGAGATCCCCTCATCCGGCACCCGCAGCCGCAGGGCCGGAGCGCGGACCTTGGCCCGCTCCGCCGCTTGCTTTGCCGTAAGCTGCCGGCAGGTGCCCGGGTAGATGACCTGTCCATCCTCCCGGTGGGGGGCACTGGCGGCGTGCAGCTCCGCCCGGGTGCAAAAGCAGGGGTACACCAGTCCCATATCCTCCAGCTTTTGAAGCGCCGCACGGTAAAGCGCCGTCCGCTCACTCTGGAAATAGGGGCCGTCCGCGCCGCCCGCGCCGGGACCTTCGTCCCAGGTGAGTCCCAGCCAGCGAAGGTCCTCCATGGCCTGCATGGCGTACCGCCGGGGACAGCGGGCCGTATCCAGATCCTCAATCCGCAGCACCACCCGGCCGCCCTGCTGCCGGGCGCTGAGCCAGGCCAGCAGGCAGCAGAAAAGATTGCCCAGATGCAGCCGTCCGCTGGGCGACGGGGCAAACCGCCCCACTACCATATCCGTTCCTCCTTCCGGAAAAAGAAGCGGGGTATGCCCCGCTTCTTCACAGGTTGATCTTCTCCTTGTTCACAGCCCGGAACAGCGTCATCAGCAGGATCTTCACGTCAAAGAGGATATTCCAGTTTTCGATATAATAAAGATCGTGCTCGATCCGCTCCCGGATGGAGGTATCCCCCCGCAGTCCGTTGACCTGGGCCCAGCCGGTGATGCCGGGGCGCACCTGGTGCTTGACCATGTAGCGGGGGATCTCCTCTTTGAACTGCTCCACAAAATGGGGCACCTCCGGCCGGGGGCCCACCAGGCTCATGTCTCCTTTGAGCACGTTGAAAAACTGGGGCAGCTCATCGATGGAGAACTTGCGGATAAAGGAGCCGAAGGCCGTCTTGCGGGGGTCCACATCCCGGCTCCAGCCGGTCTGCTCTTTGGCGTTGACCCGCATGGAGCGGAATTTATACATATAAAATTCCTTTTTGTTCTTCCCCACCCGTATCTGCCGGAAGATGATGGGACCCGGCGACGAGAGCTTTACGCCCACGGCGGCCAGGAGCATCAGCGGCGAGGTCACCACAATGAGCACCGCCGCCCCCACGATATCGAAGGTGCGCTTTAAAAACGCGTTGCCCAGATTCTCCAGCGGGATGCGCCGGAGGTTGATCATGGGCAGGCCGTCAATATTGTCCACCTGGGGGTTGGAGGGGATGTAGGCCGCATAGAACGGGATGACGGAGGTTTTTGTGCCGGTCTTTTCGCAGGCGGCAATGATCCGGGGCAGCCACGCCTCGTCGGCAGCCCGCACTGCCACCACCACCTCGTCGGGCACCAGGGAATCCAGCACCTGCTCCAGCTGGTCATAGCGTCCCAGGTTGGCAAGTTCCTTCCAGGTCCGGCTGTCGGACACATAGCCGTCCACCTGGAACCCCAGGTTGCGGTCGGTCGTCACCCGCTTCAGGTAGGTCTCCGCCATGGGCCCGTCTCCCACCAGCACCACGTGCTTTTGGTTGTAGCCCATGCGCCGGTACCGCCGCAGCAAAATCCGCATGGCCGCCCGCTTGCTCAAAAGCAAAAACGAGCTGACCAGGAAGAAGAACACCAGCGTCCAGCGGGACATGTGCTCCAGGCGGAGCACGAACAGCACGCTGGTCAGGGCCATGGTGTCCAGGGCGTTGGCACTTAAAAACCGGGCAGCCTCCCGGTGGAAGCGGATGGCCCGGTAGGAGCTGTAAAGCCCCGCCATGCCATAAGAGACCAGACACAGCACCACCGCCAGCAAGCCCAGATATACATAATAGGCAAACGGGATGCCCTCAATGCCGGAAAATACATAAAACCGGATAAAGTAGGCAATCATCATGGAGACAAACACCAGCACGCCGTCTGAGGCAACGTGCAGCTGATTGAGCAGATGCTGATTTTCCTTGATCATGACCTAAGCTCCTCCGCCATGTCGAACTTTGCCCCTATTGTACCGATTCTGATGACCTCTGTCAATTTCCTTGCAATGACACTTTCTTCCCCCTATAATAAATACATCCTGTTTCGGGAGGTCCTGCCATGCCGGCCGTCTTGTTCACCGCCTCCACCTGGTCCCATATCGCCCACTTCCACCGCCCTTACCTGCGCGCCTTTCATGCTCTTGGCTGGCAGGTGCACGCAGCCTGCGGCGGTGCGCCCATTCCCATTCCGGAAGCGGACGCCTGCTTTGACGTCCCCTTTGAAAAAAAGATGACTGCGCCGGCCAATTTCCGCGCCCAGGCCCGTCTGCGCGCGCTCATGGCAGAGCATCGCTATGACTTGGTCATCACCCATACGTCCCTGGCCGCCTTTTTCACTCGCAGGGCCGCTGCGTCCCTCTCTCCCCGTCCGGCAGTGGTAAATGTGGCCCACGGATATCTCTTCGACGACGAAACGCCGCCGGTGAAAAAAGCCATCCTTGTCTCGGCGGAGCGTCTGACCGCTTCCCAGACGGATCTCCTTTTGACCATGAATGACTACGACACCCGTTTTGCCCGCCGTCACGGCCTGGGACGACGGGTGGAGCAGATCCCCGGCATGGGCGTGGACTTTTCCCGCTTTCCCCCGGTCTCGCCGTCGGAGCGCCAGGCTTTGCGCCGGGAGCAGGGGATCGGCTCCGACGCCTTCGTCCTGCTCTATGCCGCGGAGTTTTCCAAGCGCAAAAACCAGTCCACCCTGCTGCGGGCCATGCCCCTGCTGCCGGAGCGCGTCATCCTGGTCCTGCCCGGCCAGGGAGCACTGGCGGAGGAATGCCGTCAGCTGAGCCAAAGGCTGGGGGTGGCGGATCGGGTCCTCTTTCCCGGCTACTGCGCCGCCATGGCCTCCTGGTATGCCATAGCGGACTGCGCCGTCTCCTCCAGCCGCTCGGAGGGCCTGCCCTTCAACATCATGGAGGCCATGCACGCCTCGCTCCCGATAGTGGCCAGCGCCGTCAAGGGCCACACGGATCTGGTGACGCCGGACAAGACGGGCCTGCTGTTCCCCTATGGGGATGAGGCCGCTTTTGCCCGTGCTGTGGAGCAGCTGCTTTCAGACCCTGCCGGGGCCGCTGCCATGGGCCAGGCCGGTGCCGAGGCCGCCGCGCCCTATGCCCTCAGTCAGGTACTGCCCCAGGTCATGGAGCTGTATCTTTCCGCCGTGCAATAAAAAAGGTCCCGCGCCCAAAAGGCGCGGGACCTTTTTTATTGAGGCTGCTCCTCCTGCACCGGCTGTTCCGGCATTTGTTCGCTCAGATAGTCGTCGGAAACTTCCCGTTCCTCTACACGCTGATTTCCATCTGCGCCGCAGATCCAAACCTTGATTTTCACATCTTCACCCCATAAATACTGATTTTTCCTCCCGCCTGAAGCAGTGCATCGTCATAGGCGTAAAAATTCAGCGTCTCCAGATTGCTGGCGGTCACATATCCCGGTCTGGGGCTGCTGCCGAGTACCTCAGCGTTTCCCTTATAGTTGGAGTAAAGCAGCGAAGTGGTGATGCCGCCGTTTTGCTCGGCGACCCGGAGTTCCACAGCTGTGCTGCACTGATCGGATGCCACATGCCCCTTAAATTGATGCAGATAGTACTGACCGGGGTTATCACCGTCGTACGCACCGTTTGAAAGGCCGTTCATCCGCACGCCGATATTTGTTGCCTGGGACACCAGCAGCCTGGGAACAAACAGCACATACGCATACTTCTCCCACTCGATATCACGCACATCCACATCCACCTGATTGACCGCAGTGCCCACCGAGACCTCCCGCAGCTTCACAAAGGGCATGGCATTCACCAGCGTCTGAAGCTGCGCCAGAGCGGTCTTGTCCGCCTTGCTGCCCTCCAGCTCGCCTATGGCCGCCGACAGTTCTTCCGACATCTCTCCCTTTGCGGCGGTGACTGCCTGGGTCGCCTCCTGCTTCGCCGCAGTGACCGCGGCCTCCCGGTCCTTGGCTTCCTGCTCCAGCCCCTGCTGCAGCTTTGTCAGGCCGCCTTCCACGTTGGCGTTGTCCCGGTTGAAATCCTCCCGGAGGATGCGGTCCTCCGGATTCCACTGATTGAGCTGGTAGTTTTCTGTGTAATTCATGCTCTCACCCCCTTCCCACCCTGGTCGGGCTTCACCCTTTCCACCCCAATCCGGCAAACGTGCACTCAATCGTGCACGTCTGCGCAAAAAAACACGCGGGAATGTACTTCCCGCGTGTTTTCATCAATTTTTACTGAAAATATGCCTGCAAGGCGTCATAGGCGCTTTGCCCGTCGGCGTCCGCCTGGGCCACCGCGGCGTCCAAAAACGCCTGATTTGCCTCCTCCAGCTGGATCGTCTCCATCCGTCCGCTGTCATTGAACTCCGTGAGCATCTGCGCAAAGAGGACCACGCTGTCCACGTACGCCTCCATCTCCTCGGGCTCCAGCTGGGCGCCCGCCTGGATATACAGCCGGGCAATGCTGTTCCACGCCCCCGGATTGGACGCCTCCTGCTCCAGACCGGTCTGACAGGCGTTGAAGAAGCCCGCAAAGTCCCGCAGGGGCAGATAGTAATAGGCCGCCACATAATAGCAGCTGTCAAACTCTCCGCTCTCCAGCAGCGTGGCAGCATAGCCGTTGGCGATGCCCCGTCCCGTGGTCGTCCCCAGCTGAAGGGCATTGACCATGGCAGTGGCCTGATACATGGAGTCGTCGTATACCTCCATCCGGTCCAGCGTCTGCAGCTTGGAGACAAACTCCGTACGGTTGAGGTCCTGCTCCTCCAGGCCGCTGAACATGGCAGCCGCCGCCAAAGAGCTGACCTGCAGCGCAGAAAACACCACGGCCCCTGCCCAAAGGCAGACCGCAAGGCAGGTCCCGCCCAGTGCCGCCCGGCGGCTTTCGTCGGCCGCGTGATAGCGGACCACCATGGCGGCCAGGAGAACGAACACGGTCACCTGATACATCTGGGTGGACCAGACCACCTCCGTCATGGAGTGGGCGATCATCATGGTCATGCAGGCGGCAAAGAGCGCAAACTCCCCGCCCCGGTCCGCGTCCTTCCGGCGCCGGACCAGCAGCACAATGGCACTGCCAAGCAAAAACAAGAACGCCGCCAGTCCCACAACGCCGGCCTCATCCAGGATCTGGATGAACTGGTTGTGGATATACTTGGACTCATAGTAGAAGCTCTGCACTGCTGTCAGGCGGCCTTCCACACCGCCCACGCCCCAGCCGATCACGGGGCTTTGCTGCCACAGCTTCAATCCGTCCCGGAAAAAGACCAGCCGCTGGATAAAGTTCTGGTTGGCCCACAGGCCCTGGAGCCGGTTGGCCGCAAAGCCCGGCAGCAGCTTGTAGCCCAGAGGCACCTCCGTGCCGTCGGACAGCGTGACGGACTCCACCTCCCCATCGCAGGACATCTGGAACCACACCACGCGGGTGCCCTCTTCCACGGTGATCTCCGCCTGGGACAGAGGTCCTTCATAGAGCACGGTCTCCTTGTGCATCATCAGCTGGGCCTCGTTCTGCGCGTAGATCCGCACCTGGGGATCCGCGCCCTCCACGGACACGGTATAGGTTCCGGCGTCGGGATAGATCGCCCGCTCCACCGTCTCGCCCGCACTCAGCCGTATCGAGCCGGTGAGGTTGAACGCCAGTACGACATAGAGCACCACCGCAGCGGCCAGCACTCCGCCGGAGATGGCCACCGCCCGGCTCCGTCCTTCCATGGCCCCCACCAACTTCTGGCCCACGAAACGGTCCAGCGCCCAAATGAGGACGCCGCACACCGGTGCCAGCAGCACCGGCAGCACATTGCCCGTTCCCAAAAACGCATAGGCGCCGAAGGAACACACAAGCGTCACCAGCACGCACTCGATCATCAGCACAAAGGTCTCCAGCCGGGCGCCCCGGCCCACGCAGATGAGATACACCACGCACGTCAGGGCAAAGGAAGCCATGGCGCCCATGGAGAAAGAGAGGAAGAATGCCAGAGCCTCCACGCCCAGCGTCACCGCAGCGGCGGCACGCTCTTTTGCGCCGCCGGCCGTGCGGTAAAGATACAGTCCCAGCAAAAGGCCGAAGGCGATCAGACCCGCGGAGACGTTGGCGTTGGAGAAAATGCCAGTGATGCGGACCCCTTCCTCATAGCCCATGGTCTCCAGAGGATAGCTGCACCCCAGCAGCTTCATCAGCGCAGAAAAGCCCCGGGTCAGCAGCTGGGAGCTGCCGGCCTCGATGCACAAAAGGGCCACCGCCGTCAAAACGCCGTGGAGCGACCACAAGAGCCTGCGCAGTCCGCCCTCCTCCGTCCGGGACAGCACCAGACCGAAAGCCGCCAGCGCCGCCAGCATCTTGGTGCTCTCCTGGGCGGCATAGGCGCCGAAGCTGCACCAAAGTCCCGAGAGCAGATAGAGCAGGGCATAGAGCACCACGGCCCATGTCAGCGCTCCGCCGCGCATGCGCAGGTTTCTCATCCGTCCCACGGAGAGCACCAGGGCCACAACCACCAGGCCCACGATGACCTGGCGGCTGATGCCGGTGATGGCCAGGAAGAGAAACAGCGGCAGCAAATACGAATACAAAGACCCCAGCACATCCCGGGACGGCGTCCCGCTTTGGGCCGGGCGTTGAAATTTAGCCAAGGACCTTCACTCCCATACATAATAATTGCGGAGGTATTATACATGCTTTCGCCTATATTTTCAACCATTTCCGGTAAAACCATACCTTGCCGAAAACGAAAAGCGCCCCCGGCAGTGCCGGAGGCGCCTGAGTTACTCTTTCTTATTCCGGCAGCGTCTGCACCACGCCGCGCACGCAGTCCACGGACACCCGGGTGCCGTCCTTGAGGCGGCGGGTGGCGTCGGCCGCCCCCACGATCACCGGCTTATCCAGTGTCAGTCCCACGGTGGCCGTGTGGCAGTCGGCGCTGGCCTCCTCGCTGATGACGGCGGAGGCCTGCCGGATATAGGGCAGCAGGTCGTTGGTGGTGTAGGGCACCACCAGCACGTCGCCCTCCCGGAACTTCTCCGCCACTTCCTCCAGCGTGCGGCACACGCACAGCCGGCCGCTGGCCTTCTTGTCGCCGATGCCGATGGCGTTGATGAGGGAACCGCCCACCTGCTGCACCCGGATCATGTTGGTGGTGCCGGCCACGCCCACGGGCACGCCGGCGGTGACCACCACCAGGTCTCCCTGGTGAACGATGCCTGCCTTTTCCGCAGCGGTGACAGCGAATTCCACCAGCTCGTCGGTATTGCTGGCGTAGGGCATGGTCACCGGCTCCACGCCCCAGTAAAGGGCCATCTGACGGCGCACCTGCTCATCCAGCAGCAGCGCCACGATGGTGGTACGGGGACGGAAGCGGCTGACCATCTGGGCGGTGACGCCCCGCTGGCTGACGGTAAGGATGGCGTCGGCACCGATGTCCATAGCGGTGGTGCAGGCGGCGTGGGCCATGGCGGTGGTGACGGACAGCCGCTCCTTGCCGGAGACCTTCAGGGGCTTTGCCCGGTCGATATTGGCCTCCGTCCGGCGGGCGATGGCGTCCATGGTGTGGACAGCTTCCACCGGATACTTGCCCGCGGCGGTCTCGCCGGAGAGCATGATGGCGGAGGTGCCGTCGTAGATGGCGTTGGCCACGT
>CABQCB010000076.1 GCA_902462475.1 uncultured Oscillibacter sp.
GGAGAGAGCGTCGTACTCTGCCAGCAGTCCGATCATGGGACGGCCGCTGCCGAAGGACGCGGAAAAGGCGGTGGGGATGCCGCAGATGCCCTTTTCCACCGTGAAGCCCTCTTTTTCCAGCACCTCACAGTACAGCGCGGCGGAGCGCTCTTCCTGCAAGGAGAGCTCCGCGTAGTCCCAGATCCGGTCGGCCACCTCTGCGATGAGTCCGGCCTTTGCCTCAATGGCGGCAATGGCCGCTTTCTTTTGTTCCGTCATGTGGTTTGCTCCTTTCTTCAAATGCCTGATGGGGAATAGGGGCGGCGGCCACCGCCCAAAAAATAAGGGCGCGCACGGAAGGTGCGCGCCCTGAAAACGGCAAGGGGATCACAGCACCTTGCTGAGGAAATCCTGCAGCCGGGGATGCTGGGGGTGTTCAAAAATATCGGAGGGGCTGCCCTGCTCCAGGAGCTTGCCGTCAGCCATGAACAGCACCCGGTTGCCCACTTCCCGGGCAAAGCCCATCTCGTGGGTGACCACGACCATGGTCATGCCCTCCTGGGCCAGCTCCTTCATGACCTCCAGCACCTCGCCCACCATCTCCGGGTCCAGAGCGGAGGTGGGCTCGTCAAAGAGCATCACCTGGGGCTCCATCATCAGCGCCCGCACGATGGCGATGCGCTGCTTCTGACCGCCGGAGAGCTGGATGGGATAGGCGTCGGCCCGGTCCTTCAGACCGACCCGGTCCAACAGGGCCAGAGCCTTCTTCTCCGCCTGCTCCTTGGGCATATGCTTGACCTTGAGGGGGGCCAGGGTCATATTGTCCATGATGGTCATGTGGGGGAAGAGGTTGAAGTGCTGGAACACCATGCCCATCTTCTGGCGGTGCTGGTCGATGTCCAGCTTCACCATTTTGCCCTGGGCGTTTTGAATCTTCTTTTTGGTGATGTCCACTCCGTCAAAGACGATGGAGCCGCTGGTGGGCACTTCCAGCAGGTTCAGGCTGCGCAGGAAGGTGGACTTGCCGGAGCCGGAGGGGCCGATGACCACCATCACGTCTCCTTCGTTGATGTCCACGGTGACGCCGTCCAATGCTTTGATGGCGCCGTGGTTATAATGTTTTTTCAGGTCGGTGACCTGGATGAGACTATCTCTTGTCGCCACGGCTCATTCTCCTTTCAAAGTAAGCAATGATCTTGCTGGTGGGGAAGGTCAGGCAGAAGTAGACCAGTGTGGCGATGACCAGCGGCTCGGCGATGCGGTAGGTGGCGCCCTTGATGGAGGTCACCGCGTACATGATCTCCTGAACGCCGATGGTATAGCAGATGGAGGACTCCTTGATGATGGTGACGAACTCGTTGGCGATGGCCGGCAGGATGTTCTTGATGGCCTGGGGCAGCACCACGTAGCGCATGTTCTGCACCTGGGAAAGGCCCAGGGAGCGGGCCGCCTCCGTCTGGCCGCCGTCAATGGACTGGATGCCGGAGCGGATGATCTCGGAGAGGTAGGCACCGGAGTTGAGAGCCAGGGCCACTACGCCGGGGAGGAACCGGTCGAACCGGATAAAGCCGAAGAGCTTGAAGGACGGCAGATCCACGCCGTCAAAGACTACATAGTAGATTATGAACAGCTGGACCAGCATAGGTGTGGCCCGGAAGACTTCCACATACACAGTGGCCAGGAACCGGATGGGATTGAACCGGCTCACTGCCGCCACAAAGCCCTGATCCCGGAGATGACCGTCCTTGGTCAGTGCCAGGAACCGCAGGGGGCAGACATCCGAAAGCCGCATCACGGCCAGGATCAGCGCCAAGATGAAGCCGAAGATAACGGTCAGCGCGGACAAGGACACCGTGCAGATCAGGCCCTGCTTGAAAAGATCGATATAGGCAAATGTTTTTTCGAAACCGGCGGCAGTAAACACAGGCGGTTTCCTCCTTTTTCTCTTGTTTCAGGAAGCAGTCAATTCCTCCCCGCGGTCTCCGCGGGGAGGAATTGGAACACACGAATCGATCAGGCGGCGGGAGCCTCGGCGGCATCCAGCGTGCCCTCGTAGATCTCGCCGGAGGCCAGATCCACGGCGTTGACCACATACTGGTCGAAGGAGCCGTCTTCCTTGGCGGCGGCGATGGCGCGGTTCACGCCTTCCAGCAGCGCGGCGTTGCCCTTGGACACGCCCACCACGGAGCCCTCAGCGTCATAGGGGACCTCCAGAGCCAGGCACAGCTCGGGGTACTGGGTGGCATAGCTCTCAGCCACCATGGTCTCGATGAAGGCACCGTCCAGCTTGCCGGTCAGCAGCTCGGCGATGATGTCGGGCACCTTGGTCAGCTCCACGATGTCGGCGTCGGGGGTGTTCTCCTTGGCCAGAGTAGCCTGGATGGAGCCTACCTGAGCACCGATGGAGTAGTCAGCGTTGTTGGCGTCCTCCAGAGAGGGGAACAGATCCTTGTTGCTCTCCACGCACACGAAGGACTGGCCGCCGGTGATGTACACGTCAGAGAAGTCCATGCTGTCAGCACGGTCGGGATCGGGAGAATAGCCGGCCATGCCCAGGTCCACGTTGCCGCTCTGCAGCTCCATGATGGTGCCGTCAAAGTCCATGGGGATGACTTCCAGCTCCAGGCCCAGGTAGTCGGCAATGTACTGAGCCAGATCCATATCAAAGCCGGCCAGCTTGGGTTCGCCGTTTTCGTCGATGGCGTAGAACTCATAGGGGGCGAAGTCGGGGCTGGTAGCCACGGTCAGGGAGCCCTCAGTGACGGTGGTGATGGCGGCCTTCAGGTCGTCGATGGACATGGAGGCGTAATCCACGGTCTCCTCCTCAGCGGGAGTTTCCTCCTTGGAGCCGCAGGCGGCCAGGCTCGCGGTCATGGCCAGAGCCAGCAGCAGTGCAAACAGTTTCTTCATAATTTTCATCCTCTTCCTTGTATGTTACCCGCCGCAGCGGGCGTTGGATCCATGTGGGAAACAGCGTTCCCTTGTGAACATGCCTAACCTTACCACGTCCCTGCGGGAATGTCAATACTTTTTCACAAAAAATGAATATTTATTTGCAGCGGATGGGTAAAAGACAAAAAAGCAACAGACAAAACCGCGAAAAATCAAGCGTGATTAGGCAAAATTACAAGAGACGGCGCTGCATACGATGAATACAAAAATGAATATTCAAAAAACGGGCCCGCCGGAGGGCGGGCCCGTGCAAGAAGATCATGCCTGCTGGGGCAGACGGTACTTTTCCAGCTGTCCGGCCAGGTGCCGGGCAAAGTCGTCGTCGGTCTTGAGGCTGTGGAGATAGGCGTGGCGGTCCAGGGAGGCGTCCTGCTCTTCCAGCACGCACACGGCGATGTTGGAGCAGTGGTCGGACACACGCTCGAAGTTGGTCAGAAGGTCGCTGAGGATGAAGCCCAGCTGAATGGTGCACTCGCCGGTCTGGAGGCGCTGGATGTGGCGCATGCGCACTTCCTCGATGAGCCGGTCGATGGTCTCCTCCAGAGGCTCCACGCTCAAAGCGGCGTGGGGATCGTCGGCGGCGAAGCAGGAGAAGGCCTGTCCCAAAATATCCCGCAGAGCGTCCAGCAGCACGGAGATCTCCGCCTCAGCGGAGTCGGAAAAGCGCAGGCCCTTGTCGTGGAGCTCCTGAGCGGACTCCTGCAGGTTGAGGGCGTGGTCGCCGATACGCTCGAAATCGCCGATGGCGTGGAGCAGGCGGGAGACGGTGCGCATATCCTCCATGGAGACGCCGTGCTGGGAGATCTCCACCAGGTAGCTGCCCAGACGGTCCTCGTACGTGTCCAGCTTGTCCTCGTTTTCCAGGATCTGGCTCTCCCGCTCCTCGCTGTACCCGTTCAGCTGCTCCAGGGACAAAAGGAGGTTTTTGTGGGCCAGCTCGCCCATCTGGTTGGTCATGGATACGCACTCGCTGATGGCCACGCCGGGGGTACGCAGCAGCAGGGGGTCCAGGAAGGCGAAGCTCTCCTTGCGGCTCTCGCTGGGGACCAGTCTCCGCGCCAGCTTTTCCAGCTGGCGGGAGAAGGGCAGCAGCAGCACCGTAGTGAAGATGTTGAACACGGAGTGGCAGAAGGCGATGCCCACCACGCCGATGGGATCATCCAAAAAGGAGAAGTGGAACAGGGCGTTGGCGCCGTAGAACAGCACCATGCAAACGGCCGTGCCGATGACGTTGAAGGAGATGTGCACCACGGCCACCCGCTTGGCGCTGCGGCTGACGCCGATGGAGCTGATGAGGGCGGTGATGCAGGTGCCGATGTTCTGACCCATGATGATGGGGATGGCGGCACCGAAGGACACGGAGCCGGTGAGGGCCAGGGCCTGCAAAATGCCCACGGAGGCGGAGGAGGACTGGATGACGGCAGTAAACACCATGCCCACCAGCACGCCCAGCAGGGGATTTTGGAAGGCGGTGAGCAGCTGCGTGAAGGCGGGGACCTCGGACAAGGGCTCCACCGCGTCTTTCATCAGGTCCATGCCGTACATCAAAATGGCAAAGCCCACCATGACACGGCCGATGTCCCGGCGCTTTTGCTTTTTGGACCCCATAATGAGGATGACGCCGGCCATGGCCAGCAGGGGGGAGAAGCTCTCCGGCTTGAGCATGTTGACAAATACGTTGTCACTCTCGATGCCCGTCAGGGACAGGATCCACGCGGTGGTGGTGGTACCGATGTTGGAACCCATGATGACGCCGATGGTCTGGCTCAGCTCCATGACGCCGGAGTTCACCAGGCCCACCAGCATGACCGTCACCGCGGAGGAGGACTGGATGGCCACGGTGATGCCGGTGCCAAGCAGCAGGCTCTTAAGGGGATTGGAGGTCATGCGTTTTAAAATGCGCTCCAGCTTGCCGCCGGCCATCTTCTCCAGGCTCTTGGACATGGTGGTCATGCCGTAGAGGAAGAAGGCCAGACCGCCGCAAAGGGTAAAGACGGAAAAAATATCCATGCTGTTGCTCCTTTTTCTTCGTTCGGTAGGCGTTTTTTGGCAAAAAAAATATAAGAGAAATCTGCTGCCGCTCTTTTACGGATATGCAGCTTTATCATTATATATTCAAAAAAGGGCACTGAGAAGAGGAAACGGAGAATTTTGTAAATTTTGCGTAAAATGTAAGAGAAGTCGCACAACGCAAACGTAGAACCTTTGTGAAAAAGAGAAACACCTCCCGGGAAAAGGAGGTGTTTCACGCAAAATTTACGAATTCTGGCCAAACCAGAACTCCCGCACGGCGGGCAGGGCGCTGCGGCCGGCGAAGTAGCCGGACTGCCACAGGGCACGGATCTTTTCAAGATCCCGCTCCGTCCGGGAAAATCCGGCGGTGGACTCGGGGGTGATGACCAGCACGCGGCCCTGCTGTTCCAGCTCAAACAGCTCCCGGCGGCACTGGTTGTACCGCTGGGCCCGGGTCTCCATGGCCTCTACAAAGCGGGGGTATTTGCGGAAGGCCCGGCGGATGAGCGGCAGGGAGCCGTCCGGTGTCTTTTCGTAGTCCCGCTCTCGGGTGAGGATCACCACCACCCGGTCAAAGCCCTCGTCAAAGGCGTGCTTCCAGGGAATGGCGTCGGCACAGCCGCCGTCCAGATAGGGCTGTCCCTCCAGATGGTAGACCGGGAAGAGGAAGGGGATGGCGCAGGTGGCCTGGAGCAGCAGGTTATGCTCGTCCCGCCGGGGCACAGGCAGATACTCCGCCCGGCCGGTTTCCAGGTTGGTGACCACCGCCTCCGCCCGGCCGGGATAGGCCTCGAAGGCGTCGTAGCCGAAGGGGTCCAGCTCATTGGGGATAGTCTCGTAGGAAAAGCGCAGCCCGAAGTAGGAGCGATTGCCCCGGTGCAGATAGTTGCCCATTCCCATGTAGCGCCGGTCGGAGGCGAAGCGGGTCAGTACCCGCAGGTTCCGGCGGCTTTGCCGGGAGAGATAGCTGACGCCGTAGGTGATGCCGGCGGAGACGCCCAGGGTGTAGTCGGGCAGGGGGAGCCCACCGTCCAAAAACGCGTCGCACACGCCGGAGGAGAAAATGGTGCGGAAGGCGCCGCCCTCCAGTACCAGAGCGGTTTTCATGCAAGGTCACTTCTTTCGTGTATAGATGGCTCTTTGTCCATCATAGCACGGCCGGAGCCAAATGAAAAGCGGCATTCACGACTGCTTGCACGGGGCGGCGGTACCGGCCGCCTTTTTGGGGGTGTGGTTCAGCAGCACCACGGAGCCGAAAATGAGCAGGATGCCCACGCCCTTGAACCCCAGCAGGGACTCCCCGTACAGGGCGAAGCTCAGCACGGCGGCCACGGCAGGCTCCACGGTGGCCATGATGGCGGCCTTGCTGGTCTCCACGCCGGCCAGACCCTGGGTATAGAGGATGAAGGGGAACACGCAGCACAAAACGCCGATGCCCAGGGCACCGCCGATGGTCTCGGGCAGGACCAGCAGATGGGCCGACTCCCAGATCCGGGAAAGGGGCAGGGCGCCCAGGGTGGCAAAGAGGAACGTGTACTCGGAGATGGTCACGGACGGATAGCCCTTTTCCAGAGCGAAGCGGCCGAAGATGCTGTACAGGGCATAGCCCACGCCGGCGCCGATGCCGATGAGGATGCCGCTCAGGGAGAAGGCGTAATCCGTGCTGCCGAACACGCCGGCCACGAACAGACAGCCCAGGAACGTCATGAGCAGGGCCACCACCTTCTTGCCGGTGATGCGCTCGTGGAACAGCAGGGCGGAAAACAGCATGACGAAAATGGGGGAGGTGTACATCAGCACCGCCGCCACCGCCAGACTGGTCAGCTCAATGGCGGTGAAGTAGCACCAGTTGAAGAACACCAGGCTGATGATGCCCGTGCCCACAAAGCACCAGCAGTCCCGCAGCTTTACCCGCAGCAGCGACCGGTCCTTGACCAGGATGTACAGCGTCAGGGCGATGGCCGCGGCGGTGACCCGGATGGCCACCACCTGCATCTGCGTGAAGCCAGCGTCGCTGAGCATGTTGAAAAATACGCCGATCCCGCCCCAGAGCGCGGCGGCGATGATGATGAAGATACAGGATTTCGTTTTCAAGACGGCGCCTCCCATCTAGATTGATAGAGCCATTGTAAACCCTATTCCAGGGAAAGAGTCAAGGGGGATTGTCCTCAGCGGACGATCCAGCGGCGGATCTGTGCCGCCCCGGCAAAGTCGCTTAGCTGCCCGGCGGCCCGCTCCAGAGCCGCGTCCAGATCGATGGCGTCAGAAAAGCAGTAGATCACCGTGAGGATGCGGGTGGACTCCGGACCGATCATGGCCCGGTGGGAGTCGCTGGTGGGACTGCCGAAGGGGCCCTCCTCATCCCGGAGCAGCAGCATGTGCTCCATGTCGATGTAGCTCTTGCCGATGCCCTCGTAGCCCTCGCCGGCCTGGCCCACCGTCAGCGTGACGGGTCCCCGGAGACGGGAGAGGTCGTAGGAGCCTACGGACAGAGCGGTTTCCAGGGAGATGAGGTTGTTCACATCCACCACGGTGTTGACGTGGTAGAGGGGGTTCCCCTGCCGGATGCGGCGGATGAGGCTCTCGGAGGAGACCCGGTAGCGGGAGGGGCTGCGGCCAAAGGCTTTGTAGGCCTCCCGGGAGCAGTGGATGCCCTCGATGCCGGCCAGGGTCTTTTCTTCCAGCTCCGTCAGAACGGCGGGGACGGT
>CABQCB010000077.1 GCA_902462475.1 uncultured Oscillibacter sp.
GTGGTTTTGCCAACGCCGCCCTTCTGGTTGGCGATGGCGATGATTTGCGTGTTCAACTTAGGTTCTCCTTCCATAAAAAATAGCCGCTCATCAAATAGATGAACAGCTGTCTCAGTGCATAAAAAAGCTGCCTATTCTTCCAAAATAAGCAGCTCGTCATATTTATCTTAGTTTTTACTCCCGAAAAGGTCTTTCATAAGAAAAAAGGTCCTATTTTATAGGGTTTTGATAGGTTGTTACCGTCTGTCGGCTCATACATGGGCCAGGATTCCTACGACCAGTTTCTTCATGGTTTACCCCATTTCTCTTGGTAGTACGGCGTTATCATACCATATTCCGCCCCCCGGCACAAGCCGACGGAAAACGGAGCGGCCTCCCGGGGAGACCGCTCCGCTTGTCATTCAGCATCGTTTCTCATCCGGGCGGCGCCGCCGGGGCAGCATCCGCACGATGGAAGTCACCAGCGACGCGCCCACGGCAATGGCCGCGGCGGTGGCCGCCGTCTGGAGTCCCACCCGGGAGAACATGGGATAGTCCCCGTTGATGAGATAGTCCATGGTGTAGTAAAGTCCGCCGCCGGGCACCAGGGGAATGATGCCGATGATGAGGAAGATGGTGGCCGGCGCCTTGAGCACCCGGGCCAGCACCTCCGCCAGGACCGACACCACGATGGTGGCGGTGAAAAAACGGGCCGTCTCGCTGCCCAGCGGCTCCGTCAGCAGGTACACCCACCAGGAGATGGCGCCGATGGCGCTGCAAAGCACCATAAAGAGGGGCTTGCGCACCTGGAAGATAAAGCAAAAGCTCATGCAGCCCAAAAAGGCGTACAGGCAGGGAAGAAAGCGTTCCACCTCACATCACCCCCCAGAAAAAACGGGCCAGGCCCACGGGGATGGCAATGCCCACCGCCAGGGCCATGGCAATGATGAGCACCTCGGCGAATTTGGTCAGAGCCGTCAGGAAGTCTCCGGCGATCACGTCCCGCATGACGTTGGTGATGGCGATGCCGGGCACCAGCAGCATGATGGCGCCGATGACCATTTTGTCCATATGGATGGGCACGCCCAGATAGGTAAGGGCCAGAGGCAGCAGCACCATGGCCATGCTGGAGCAGACGTAGGTGAAGAAAATATTCGTGTCGAACCGGCTGAGGTATCCCACCGCCGCCTTCACCGCCGTGCCGCAGAAAAAGGCCAGGCAGGCGTCCAGGGCCGTACCGCCCCAAAAGAGCGTGAAGAAGACGGCCACGAATCCGTGGGCCAGATAGCTCACATACTGGGGATAGCTGGGGGCGGAGGAGATCGCATCCAGCAGGGAAAATGCCGCCTCCGGCTCAGGCTGGTCCCGGCACACCCGGCGGCAGAGGCTGTTGAGCCGCTCCAGCTTGTCCAGATTGATGAAAGAGGAGCGGATGCGGATGGACTTGGTATAGTTGTGTCCCTCGTCCAGGATATTCAAAATGACGCAGGAGGGGATGGCGAACACCTCTGTGTTCCGGTAGCCGTAGGCCGTGAGCAGACGGTTGATGGAATCCTCCACCCGGTAGATCTCAGCGCCGTTTTGGATCAGCTGCCGGCCCATTTCACAGCAAAAATTCAAAACCTGTTCCGTTTTCTCTGTTTTCATGTGCTCTCTCGCTTCATCGAAACTTGCGCGGCTCGGCCGCTTCGGATTTCATTATAGGAGCGGCCGGTCGGGAATGTCAACGCCTGGATTGGTTTTTGCGGTTTTGAAAAAAATATTCCGGCGCCCGCAGGCACCGGAATATTTCTCCAGCTAAATTACAGCAGCGTATCCAGCACCGCCTTGAAGTCGGCGATGATATCCTCGGGATCCTCCAGGCCCACGCTGATGCGGACCAGGCCCTCGGAGATGTTGGCCTCCTTCAGCTCCTCGGGGGTATAGGTGGAGTGGGTCATGGACGCCGCGTGCTCCACCAGAGTCTCCGCACCGCCCAGGGACACGGCGATGGTGCAAAGCTGCAGCTTGTTCAGCGCGGCAGCGGTGGCCTCCCGGCCGGCCTTGAGCTCCATGGAGATCATGCCGCCGGGCAGCTTCATCTGCCGCTTGGCGATCTCATAGCCCTCAAAGCTCTTCAGGCCGGGGTAATAGACCTTGGCCACGGCGGGGTGGCTCTCCAGGAATTCCGCCACCTTCTGGGCATTGGCGCAGTGGCGCTCCATGCGGATATCCAGGGTCTTCATGCCCCGGGCCATCAGGAAGGCGTTGAAGGGACTCATGACCGCGCCGGTCATGTCCTTGAGTCCGAACATACGGCACTGGGTGATGAAGTCGGCCTTGCCTACCACCATGCCCGCGATCACGTCGCTGTGGCCGTTCAAATACTTGGTGGCACTGTGGACCACCACGTCGGCGCCCAGCTCCAGAGGACGCTGCAGGTACGGCGTGCAGAAGGTGTTGTCCACCATGACCTGGATGGCGGGATTATAGGCGTGGGCCGCCGCGGCCACAGCCGCAATATCCACGATCTTCAGCGTGGGATTGCAGGGGGTCTCCAGATAGACCACCTTGGTCTTTTCCGTCAGGGCGGCCTTCATGGCGTCCAGATCGGTCATGTCCACCAGACGGACCTTCACGCCGAATTTGGTGATGCCGTGGCTCAAAAGGGCAAACGTGCAGCCGTACAGGGTCTCGTCGGCCACGATCTCGTCACCGGCTTCCACGCTGGACCAGAGGGCGGTGGTAATGGCGCCCATGCCGGAAGCGGTGGCCAGAGCGGCCTCGCCGCCCTCCAGCTGGGCAACCTTTTCCTCCAGAGTGGCCACAGTGGGGTTGCCGAGGCGGGAGTAGATGTAACCGTCCTCCTGACCGGCAAAGCGGGCGCCGCCCTGCTCCACAGTGTCAAACTCAAAGGTGGAGGTCTGATAGATGGGGTCGCACAGTGCGCCCGCGGCGTTTTTCACCTTGCCCGCGTGGATCTGGCGGGTGGCAAAGCCAAGTTTCTTTTCCGTGTTCATCGTAGGGTTCCTTCTTTCCTGGGAATGCTTTTGGTTTTATCAATCCCGCATGTCTGCGGCGATCTTCTCAATTTTCCGGTGCAGCCGGATCAATAGCCGGACTTCTTGGCGCCGGGCTGCCCGTAGGACTTGAACTTCTCCATGACCTCGGCCATCTGCTCGTCGGTGAGGACGTTGGGCTGACCGATGCACATGGCCCGGTACTGCAGCTCCGCGATGTACTCCATGTTGCGGGCCAGGCCGTAGGCGCTCTTGATGTCCTTGCCGCACACCACCAGGCCGTGGTTGCCCAGCAGCACGGCGTTGCTCTCGCCGCACACCTGCATGGCGGCCTCCGCCAGCTCCTCTGTACCAAAGGTGCAGTAGGGCGCGCAGGGCACGGTGGCCGTGCCCGCGTCGCCGATCACATAGTGGACGGCACGGATGGGCTGGCCCAGCACGGCGAAGGTGGTGCAGAACATGGAATGGGTGTGCACCACGGCGCGGGCGTGGGGCTTATGCTGATAAAACGTGGTGTGCAGGGCCCATTCGCTGGAGGGCTTTCTGGTGCCGTCGACGATATTGGCCGCCAGGTCGGTGATGACCACGTCCTCCGGCTTGGTGGAGAAGTAGTCCATACCGGAGGGGCTGATGGCCATGAGCCCCTTTTCCGCGTTGTAGACACTGATATTGCCGCTGGTGCCGGTGCTCAGCCGGTCCGCGCTCATTCTCTTGCCGTATTCAACGACCAGTTCTCTTTCTTCCTGCATCAACATATGGGGATTCCTCCTGATAATCTGATTGTCACGGGGACGGGAATGGCCTCTCTGGCATCGGCTCGGGCGCTCAGTAGAACACCTTCACATCGGAATCAAAATAGTGATCCAGCATATAGGGCACGTACACGCCCTTGTCGGTGACCACGCCGGAGATCAGGTGAGGCGGCACCACGTCGAAGGAGGGATAGATGGCTTTGACGCCCTCCACGGTGTTGGGGATATCCCGGTAGCTGAGCACCTGGCTGGGGTCCCGCATCTCGATGACGATGTCGTCCTTGGTGTGCTTGTCCTTGTCGGGCACGCCGGTGACATAGTAGGGGATGCCGAAGTACTTGGCCAGAATGGCGATCTGGAACGTGCCGATCTTGTTGGCGATATGGCCGTCCCGGGCGATGGAGTCGGCGGCGGAGGTGAACACGTCGATGTGCTCGCGCTCCATGGAATAGGCCACCATGTTGTCGGTGATGACGGTGGTGTCAAAGCCCATCTGGGCAAAGCAGCTGGAGGTCAGCCGGGCCCCCTGGAGGTAGGGCCGGGTCTCGGCACAGAACACCTTGAAGTCCTTGTTCTGCTTGCGGGCCGCCCGCATGACGGTGCCGATGATGGTCTCGCCGAAGCACTGGGTCAAAATGGTGCCGCCCTGGGGGATCAGGGACGCCAGCTGGTCGCCCACGATCTGCATGGTGCTGTAACGGCGGTTGAGGGACTCCACAGTGCTCTCCACGATGGCCTCGATGGGGTCCTTGCCCTCCGCCAGAGCCTTGGCGGCCAGGTCGGCGCAGCGATAGGTGATCTGGCCGTAGCGGTTGGCGGTGGTGGGGCGGGCGTGGGCCAGGTCATAGGCCGCCTGCTGCAAGAAGGCGTTCTGCTCGCTCTCGCTCTTGCCGCGCACCTGCCAGGCAGCCAGGGCCATGCCCATGCCCACGGCGGTGTAAGGGCCGGCGCTCTGGGTCACCATGTCGGCGATAGCCTTGACCACCTCCTGATAGGTAAAGCAGTCCACGAAGCGGATCTCCGTGGGATACACACGACGGTCCAGAATGCGGACCTTGCCGTTATCGTACCATGCCACATTTTCATATTGCAGCAAAAAGGGCATGTCGTTGTCCATACGTACCATATTTCATATCCTCCTTTATTTTACGCCAGGATCATATCAAAGGCCCGCACCACCGTCTGACCGGTGAGGCCCTGTTCACGGTGCTTGATGAGGAAGATGCCCATTTTGATGAGGGCACGCTCCATGGGGATGCGCTGAGCAGGATCGGTGACGGAGGTGACCTCCATCACCTTGGAATCGCCCACCACCCGGCGGATGATCTCCGTGCCGGCGTAGCCGTAGGAATCGGCCATGACGCCGTCCAGATACGCCTTTTGGAAGCCCGCCGCCCGGTAGAGGGGGAAGGTGACGATCTCGTCATACTTTTGCGCCAGCTTTTCCGCCGTCCGGTCACAAAGATCGGCAATGAGGCCGCGCACAGCCTCCGTCTGCTCTGCCCCGGCGCCGGTGAATGCCTTGTTGGCCCAGGAGAAAAACAGGTTGCCGATGACGTTGCCGATATCATAGCCCATGGGCCCGTAAAAGGCAAATTCCGGATCAATGATCTTCACACCCGCTTCGTTTGCAAAGATGGAGCCGGAGTGCAGGTCTCCATGGAGGAGGGCCTGGGCGTTGTTCATGAAGTTGTTGCGCAGCATGCCCACCTGGGCATGGAGGTCCGCGTCCTCATAGAGGAACGTGCGCACAAAGTCCTCATTGCCGGCGGTGAGGATGTTGCGGCCCTTGTAGTCGTAGTAGGGCTCCGTGAGCACCAGATCCTCCGTGATGTCGCACAGCTCCGGGTTGGTGAAAAATTTCACTCGCTCTTTCTTCTCCCGCCGGTCCATCACAAGGTCCGTGGTGGGCAGCAGGGACTGGGCCAGAAATGCGGACAGGTTCTCCGCCAGATGGCCGTACACCCGCCCGGCAGCCAGCTCCTTGCGCAGGTTCTTGTACGCGGAGATATCCTCCATGGACAGGGCCGCCATGGTCTCATCGTAATAATAGACCTCCGGGATGAAGCCGGGCGCCAGGGATGCCTCCAGCTTCAGCGTCTCGGCCTCGATCTTGTTGCGGTAGATGTCCAGCGGGCGGCCAGAGGAGCGCAGAAGCTTGTCCGCCTGCTTGACGATCACCGAGCGCCCGTCTTTGCGCGAGCGCACCTGAAAGACATAGTTGATGTTCCCGTCGCCGATCTCCCGGCACTCGGTCTCCTCCTCCGGGGCAAAGCGGTGCAGCACCTCCACGGCATAGCGCTGCACGTCCTCCGGCTTCATCAGAAAAAAGGCATGAAATTCAGACATAGATATCTCCTCACTGCCCATCCTCCCATTCATTCCTGAGGGCGGAGAAAGGTGCCTCCTCGGTCCTCTCTCCCCCATCCGCAGGCGGAAGGCAAAGCTCAATCAGTCAATCCGATGATATAACAAATATCAACATTTATCAACAGACGTTTTGGTGTTCCCTGCGATTTTCTCTATACTATCCAACGCTTATTCGGCATCTTTGCGTAATTTCCACAGGTGTTGTTGTTTTATATGTGTTGTTTTCTGTTGATTTCCCGTTTTGCTTTCTCTCGTTTCTCCTGCGTTTTCATCCGGACTACCGGCCAGGGCCCCATGGCGTCCGGCCGGGCAAAGCAGGTGTGTTTGGTCATTTTTTATACAGTGTTTTCAGAAAGTTAATCGTTTTACACAAGGATTTGGGGGAAGACGCAACTGCATCTTGACAGACTCTCCTCCGCGGCGGTATAGTCGGGGTAATCGGTTAACTACCCCGCC
The DNA here is from genome assembly GCA_902462475.1 of uncultured Oscillibacter sp. The sequence continues at coordinate 6,557 of CABQCB010000077.1, forward strand.
GGCTTCTGCCGGGACAGAGTCTGGAGGATACATATGGAAAAACAGGTCAAGCGAATCGGCATTCTCACCAGCGGCGGCGACGCCCCCGGCATGAACGCCGCCGTGCGGGCGGTAGTGCGCTCCGCCATCGGCGAGGGCATCGACTGCATCGGCATCCGCCGGGGCTGGAACGGCCTTATCAACAGCGACTTTCTCCACATGGACGCATCCAGCGTCAGCCATATCATCAACAAGGGCGGCACCATGCTCTACACCGCCCGCAGCGAGGAATTCATGACTGAGGCCGGCCGGGCCAAAGCCCTGGCCACCTGCAAGCTGCTGGGACTGGACGGCATCGTGGCCATCGGCGGCGACGGCACGTTCCGGGGCGCCCTGGCCCTGTCCCGCCAGGCAGCGGCGGAGGGCCATTCCCTCCAGGTGGTCGGCATCCCCGCCACCATCGACAACGACATCGGCTGCTCTCACTACACCATCGGCTTCGACACCGCCTGCAACACCGCCATCGAGTGCATCGACAAGCTGCGGGACACCATGCAGTCCCACGAGCGCTGCTCCGTGGTGGAGGTCATGGGCCGCCACGCAGGCTATCTCGCGCTGTATGTGGGCATCTCCGTGGGCGCCACTGCCGTGCTGATCCCGGAGCGGGAGACGGACTTTGACCGGGACATCGTGGAGAAGATCCGGCGTGCCCGCCTGTCCGGCACCACCCACTACATGATCGTGGTGGCCGAGGGCGCCGGCAGCGCCGTGGAGATCGGCAAGCGCATCCACCAGGAGATCGGCATCGACCCCCGGGTCACCGTGCTGGGCCACATCCAGCGGGGCGGCTCCCCCAGCGCCCGGGACCGGGAGACCGCCAGCCGTATGGGCTACGAGGCCGTGCAGGCCCTCGCCCAGGGCCGGGGCAACTGCGTCATCGCCACCCAGGACGGGCGCATCGTGGACCTGGAGATGGAGCAGGCCCTGCAGATGAAAAAGGAATTCGACATGGAGCGCTATCAGGTGCTGGAGGCCCTGACCAACAACAAGGGCTCCGGCCAGCTGCTGTAAAGAAA
>CABQCB010000078.1 GCA_902462475.1 uncultured Oscillibacter sp.
CCGCCGAGAAGCTCGCCGTCTTAAAAGCCCACGGGGTGGACCGCCTGTCCGTGAATCCCCAGACCATGGAGGACCATGTGCTGCGGGCCATCGGCCGCCGCCACACCGCCGAGGAGCTGCGGGAGTCCATGGCACTGGTGAATTCCTTCGGCTTTGCCCATGTGAACATGGACCTGATCGCAGGGCTCCCGGAGGATACGCCCGAGGGCTTCCGCCGCTCGTTGGATGCGTGCATCGCCTTCGGCACGGACAACATCACCGTCCACACCCTGTCCCTCAAAAAGGGCAGCCGTATTCTGCTGGAGGGGCTGAAAGTGCCCTCTCCGGAGGACGTGGCCGCCATGCTGGACTATGCCGCGCCCACCCTCCGGGCCGCGGGCTTCGCCCCTTATTACCTCTACCGGCAAAAGTACATGTCCGGCAGCTTTGAAAACATCGGCTGGAGCCGCCCCGGGGCGGAGTGCTGGTATAATGTGCAGATCATGTCGGAGCTTTGCTCGATCCTGTCCTTCGGCGCCGGCGGGTCCACCAAGATGGTGGAGCCGGGCACCAACCACATCCAGCGGGCCTTCAACCTCAAGTACCCCAAGGAGTACACCGAACGCCCGGAAAAATGTCTGGATAACCAGGCGGCGTTCGCAGCGTTTTACGAATCTTTGAAAGGAGCCTTGTGACATGCCGTATTCCCTCTCCCAGATCAATGAGGCCATCCGTTCCGACCCCAAGGGCTTTGCCGACCAGTGTGACGCCGCCTTTGCCCAGAAGGTCACCATGGCTGCCGAGAAGATCGCCCGGCACCGTTCCGAGTCCCACGTGATCTTGCTCTCCGGCCCCTCCGGCTCCGGCAAGACCACCACGGCGCTGAAGATCGAAGAACAGCTGGAGAAAATGGGCATCGTGACCCACACCGTGTCCATGGACAACTATTTCAACACCATCGACCCGGAGACCGCCCCCCGCAACCGGGAGGGCAACATCGACTATGAGTCTCCCTTCTGCCTGGACATCGAGCTTTTGAACCGGCACTTTGCCATGCTGGACCGGGGTGAGACCATCCACGTGCCCAAGTACGAGTTCGCCCGGCAGATGCGCTCGGACATTTTGTCCCAGCCCCTGCATCTGGGCAGCGACGAGCTGGCCATCTTCGAGGGCATCCACGCCCTCAACGACATCATCGTGGGCAAGAACCCCCACGCCTTCAAGCTCTACATCGCCGCCCGCAGCAACCTGGTGGACGACGAGGGCAAGGTGGTGTTCCAGCACGCCTGGCTGCGGCTTTGCCGCCGGATCGTCCGGGACTTCAAGTTCCGGGGCAGCGACGCCGCCTTTACGCTGAAGATGTGGAGCAACGTCCAGCGGGGCGAGAAGCTCTATATCTCCCCCTACAAGGAAAACGCGGACCTCATGTTCGACTCGTCCCTGGCCTTTGAGTTCTCGGTACTCAAGCCCTTTGTGGTGCCCCTGCTGGAGAAGATCCCCGCAGGCAAGTACGCGGTGGTGGACGACATGCTCGCCGCCTTCCGGCGCATCGAGCCCATGGACGAGAACTGCGTGGCGCCGGACTCCCTGGCCCGGGAGTTCATCGGCGGCAGCACCTACGATAACCACTGAGCGTTCCCGCCGGGGCCTTGCCCCGTTTACTTTCAGGCGGCATGCCGCCCCAGGTCAGGAGGTCTTTTCATGAACGAAACCCTGAACCGTCTTTTCTCCAAGGCCCGCCGCACCGGCGGCGCCATCGCCTACGGCGCGGGACAGCAGGCCGCTGTCCTCACCGACCGGGCCCGCCGGGGCGCCCGGCTGGTGCGACTGAAGGCGTCCGTCCACAGCCAGCTGCGGACGGTGGGCCAGATGCTCTACGACACCCATGCCGGCCATCCGGCCGACTCCGAGGAGCTTTTGGACCAGCTGCGCCGGATCGACACCCTCAACGACGAGATCGCCCGCTGCCGGGGCACATCGCCCTCCCAGCGGTGCCGTACCTGCGGTGCCGACGCCCGCCCCGGCGACCGCTACTGCCGCCAGTGCGGCGAGAAGCTGTAAACAAAATCTGTGTAAAGGAGGCGCTTTATGGAAACCTATACCTATGACCAGTGCTGCGAAAGCGCCCGCGCGCTCCAGGCGCGGCTGAACGGCTTTTGTCCCAAGGTGCTCTTGATCCTGGGCTCCGGCCTGGGCGCTCTGGCGGACGCGGTGGAGGACCCCATCGCCGTGCCCTATGACCAGGTGCCCCACATGAAGCGCTCCACCGCCCCGGACCACGCCGGGCGGTTCGTCTTCGGCCGCCTGGCCGGGGCGGACGTGGCCGTTATGCAGGGCCGGCTGCACACCTACGAGGGCTGGTCCTACGCGGACGTGAGCTTCCCCGTGCGGGTGGTACGGCTGCTGGGCGCCCGGGCCCTGGTGGTGACCAACGCCGCCGGCGCCGTGAATACCGACTTTTCCGCCGGCGACATCATGCTCATCACCGACCACATCAAGTTCTTCGGCGCCAGCCCCCTCCAGGGCCCCAACCTGGACGAGCTGGGCCCCCGCTTCCCGGATATGAGCACCGTCTACACCCCGGCCCTCCAGGATGTGGCCCGTCAGTGCGCCGCCTCGCTGGGCATCCCCCTGCGCCAGGGCGTGTACATGTTCTTCCCCGGCCCCCAGTACGAGACCCCTGCGGAAGTGCGGGCGGCCCGGCTGCTGGGCGCCGACGCCGTGGGCATGTCCACCGTGCCCGAGGCCATCACCGCCGCCCACTGCGGCATGGACGTGCTGGGCTTCACCCTGTGCACCAACATGGCCGCCGGCGTGCTGGACCAGCCTTTGAGCGGGGAGGAGGTCATTGTCGCCGGGCAGGCCGCCGGTCCCCGGTTCTCCGCCCTGGTCAAGGCGTGCCTGGCCCGCCTGTAAGGGGCATGTTTTTCCCTCCGCGGCCATACCCTTGGGTATGAGCTCTGCTATCTTTGAATCAATTTGAGGTAATCGCTCCATGTCAAAAAATGAAAAACGGCCGTCCTTCCTGGGCGGCGCTGCCGTGCTGGCCGCGGCTGTGGCCATCGTCAAGATCATCGGCGCCGTCTACAAGATCCCCTTCGGCAATATCGTGGGCAGCGAGGGCCAGACGTATTTCAACGTGGCCTACAACATCTACAACGTGCTTTTGACCATCTCCACCGCGGGATTGCCCCTGGCCATCTCCAAGCTCACCAGCCAGGCCCACGCCCAGGGCCGTGAAAACCAAAAGCGCAAGATCTTCCGCACGGCCATCTGGCTGTTTTTCGTGCTGGGTCTGGCGTTCTCCCTGCTGATGTACTTCGGTGCGGAGCAGCTGGCCGCCATGATCCACGAGCCGCTGGGCTTCTGGCCCATCCGCGCCCTGGCGCCGGCGGTGTTCTGCGTGTGCCTGCTGGCCTGCATGCGGGGTTATACTCAGGGCCAGGGGAACATGACGCCTACTGCTGTCAGCCAGGTGCTGGAAGCGCTGTGCAAGGTTTGCATCGGTCTGCCGCTGGCCTGGTACTTCCTGCAGTTGGGGCTGGGCCTGGATATCAGCGCCGCAGGCGCCATCCTGGGCGTCACCATCGGCACCACCGTGTCCATGGTCTTTTTGATCTTCTACCTGCTGACCCACCGGGACCGCACGCCTGCGCAGGATATACCGGACAGCTCCGGCTCCATTATGCGCCAGGTGCTGGCCATCGGCGTGCCCATCACGCTGAGCAATTCTGCCATGAGCATCATCACCATGGTGGACACCTCCAACGTACTGGGTCGCCTGCAGACTATCCCGGAGTTGGCGGATGACGCCGCCACCTTGTTCGGCCAATATCAGTTTGGCATGAACCTCATCAACCTGCCGCCCTCTTTCGTGTTCCCCGTGACCATGAGCCTCATTCCCTTCGCGGCGGCGGCTCTCACACGGCGGGACACGGTCCAGGCTGACCGGATCATCTCCTCCGCCTTCCGGATCGTTGCCGTGCTGGCCATCCCCGCCGGCGTGGGGCTGAGCGTACTGGGCGGCAAGGCGCTGCTGATGCTCTATCCCGCCCAATATGAAGACGCCCTGGCCGCAGGTCCCCACATGCGCTGGCTGGGCATCGCCTGCATTTTCATCTGCCTGATGAACCTGACCAACGCCATCCTGCAGACCTACGGCAAGGAAAAACTGCCCATCTGCACAGTCATCATCGGCGGCGTTACCAAGATCATTTTGAACTATGTATTGGTGGGCAACCCGGACATCAATATCCATGGTGCCCCCATCTCCACCCTGTGCTGCTACATGGTGATTGTGGCGCTGAACCTGATCTTCGTGTGGCACTACTCGCCCAAAAAGCCGAAGTATCTCCATCTGTTCGCAAAGCCCGTGGTGGCCTCCGTGCTCATGGGCATCGCCGCCTGGTCCGTCTACGGACTGACCATGCAGGTCCTCACCGGCGGAGAGTACGCCTATGGTGCCAATGCCCTGGCCACCATGGTGGGCATCGGCGCCGGCGTGGTGGTCTACGGCATTTTGGTCATCGCCCTGCATATTTTGCGGGCAGAGGACCTGGAGTCCATTCCCAAGGGCCAGAAGCTTATTAAACTTCTGCACTTGAAATAAGCTTTTCGGGGAAAATCCCCCGGTTTACCGTTGAATTTTCTTGCAATGGGAGATAATGTATGGTAGATTTTCAATGTAAGCGCCGCTATGACTATGAGGATTTCCTGACAGTCATGCGCCTTCTGCGCGGTCCCGGGGGCTGCCCCTGGGACGCCGAGCAGACCCACCAGTCCATCCGCCGCAACTTCCTGGAGGAGACGTACGAGGTGCTGGACGCGCTGGACCGCGACAGCGCGCCCGACCTATGCGAGGAGCTGGGGGACGTTCTCATGCAGGTGGTGTTCCACGCCATCATGGAGGAGGAACGGGGCCGCTTCACCATGGCCGACGTGGTGGACGGCGTGACGAAGAAAATGATCTTCCGCCACCCCCATGTGTTCGGCGGCGCCATGACCGCCGACACCAGCGAGCAGGTCCTCACCAACTGGGAGGTCCTCAAGCGGGAGGAAAAGGGACAAGCCTCCACGGCGGACGCCATCGAGGCCGTGCCCCACACGCTGCCGGCCCTGTGGCGGGCCGAAAAGGTCCAGAAGAAGACCGCCAAGGTCGGGTTCGACTGGCCGGACGCCCTCTCCGCGCTGGACAAGCTGGAAGAGGAGATCCGGGAGCTGCGCGCCGCCCTGGAGCGCGGCGGCAGTGCGGATGAGCCCCACGGCATCCGGGAGGAGCTGGGGGACACGCTGTTCATGGCCGCCAAGGTGGGCCAGATGTGCGCCGTGGACCCGGAGGATGCCCTGCACCGCGCCTGTGACAAGTTTGACCGCCGCTTCCGCTACGTGGAGCAGCACGCGAAGGAGCCCCTGGATCAGTGCTCCAGCGAAACACTGCTGTCTTTGTGGCGGCAGGCCAAAGAGGAAGAGTCTTAAACGCGCATCGCGTTGAGAAATAAAAAACGAACTGCAATACTAGGAGGATATGTTCCATGAACAAGGCTGAACTCATCAACGCCGTCGCCGAAAAGGCTGACGTTTCCAAAAAGGACGCCGAGGCCGTGATCTCCGCCACTCTGGAGACCATCACCGCCGCGCTGAAGGAGGGCGACAAGGTCCAGCTGGTGGGCTTTGGTTCTTTCGAGGTGAAGAAGCGCGCCGCCCGCATGGGCCGCAACCCCAAGACCAAGGAGTCCATCGAGATCCCCGCCTCCGTCGTGCCCGTGTTCAAGGCCGGCAAGGCACTCAAGGACAGCGTGGGTCAGTAAGACCGCAGCGCAGAATTTGGCAGGCTGCCGGCACGAAAGTGCCGGCAGCCTTTCTTCCCGGAAAAGGAGGTTTTTTCATGCGTCTGGACAAATATCTGAAGGTATCCCGCCTCATCAAGCGGCGCACGGTGGCAAACGAAGCCTGCGACAACGGCCTCATCAGCGTCAACGGCAAGGCCGCCCGGGCCAGCTACGATGTGAAGGTGGGGGACCGGATCTCCCTGCGCTTCGGCCAGCGGACACTGACGGTGGAGGTGCTGTCCGTCCAGGAGACGGTGAAGCAGTCCGACGCCGGTACGCTGTACCGGGAGATCGCCCAGTAATATTTCCCGCCCGCCGCCCATAGGATGGGTCAGGGGAGGGACGAGGAAATGAATGACTACAACACCATGCCCGCCGCCCACCATCTGGAGCTGGAGGGCCGGGAAAAGCTGACGGTCTCCGGCGTGGAGGACGTGGAGCGCTTTGACGAAACGGGCATCGTCATGACCACATCCGCCGGCACGCTGGTGGTCACCGGCGAGGCGCTGCATATCGGCAAGCTCTCCCTGGAGGGCGGGGAGCTCCATGTGGAGGGCCGGATCGACGCCATCTCCTATGAGGACGCGCCCCAGTCTCAGGGAGGCTTTTTCCGCCGGCTGCTGGGGTAGGCGCCTATGGAGATCCAGATCTCCCAGCAGCTGAGCCTGTTTGCCCAGTCCGTGCTGCTGGGCATGGGCGCCGCAGTGCTCTACGACCTTTTGCGGGCGGTGCGCCTGCGGCTGCCCCGCGCCACGGCGCTGCTGGACACGGTATACACCCTGTGCGTGGGCACGGCGCTGTTCCTCTTCACCCTGCGGCGCGCCGCCGGTCTGCTGCGGGGATACGTGCTGCTGGGCGCGCTGGGCGGCGCCGTATTGTTTTTCTGCCTGCTCTCGGCACCGCTGCGCCCCGTGTGGTCCTTTTGGGTGGATACCCTGGCTTTTTTGGCGCACTTGCTGGCTTTTCCCCTGGTTTGGGCGAAAAATTTTTTCAAAAAAATTGCGATTTGCGGAAAAAATGTCTTTTATTTTGCGTGGAAATGCTATACAATAAGAAAAACTGGACGCAAATCGTTCAAAGAGGGGAGCGTGGGGCCGCATGGCAAGACAAAAGCGCCGTCGGGTACGGTCAAGTCTCATGACCAAGATCCTGGTGCTGGCTCTGCTGGGCGGCATCGGCTGGCAGCTCCACGCACTGCAGGGTCAGGTGGAAACCGCCCAGGCAAAAAAAGACGCCCTGGCCGCGCAGGTACAGACCCAGCAGCAGGAAAATGACGCCCTTTCCGCGGATATCGCCGAGGGCGGCACCCAGGAAAAAATGGAGGACATGGCCCGCCATGAGCTGGGCATGGTCTATCCGAACGAACGTGTGTTTTCCAATATCAGCAACTGACCGGTGCCGGGCGACGAGGGGGCGCGAGCTCCCCCGCTTGCGCCAGCACCGGTTGATTTTTATGCCGCCGTCGGCGGCGAACATTACCGGAAGGAGAAAAAACATACCATATGGAGCCTCAGGTTGGGAGCATTGTGGAAGGCAAGGTGACCTCCATCACCAAATTCGGCGCGTTTGTGGCCCTGGACAGTGGGAAGTCCGGTCTGGTCCACATTTCGGAGATCGCCAACAGCTTTGTCAACGACGTACATGACTTTTTGCAGGAGGGGCAGACCGTGAAGGTGCTGGTCCTCTCCACGGAAAACGGAAAGATCAATCTTTCCATCAAGAAGGCGCTGCCGCAGCAGGAGCGCCCGGCCTTCCGGCCCCGTACCGGCGGCGCCCCC
>CABQCB010000079.1 GCA_902462475.1 uncultured Oscillibacter sp.
GATGTTCTGGGCCAGCTGGGTATTGGGACCGGCAGCAGGGCCGAAGGGGGTCTCGATGGTCTCTCCGAAGATGGGCAGCTTCTTCACGCCCGCCTTGTAAGGACGATGGACACCGAAAACGGAGCCCTCACGCTGATACTCGGTGGTGACCCAGGTCATCAATTCCCGGAAGGGAATGGGGATCATCAGTTCAGACATACGCTTTTTCCTCCTCAAAATACTCCTTGCGGATCGTTTGCTTAATACTCGCAGTGGTTGAGCTTGCCCCAGAGCTTCTTGCTGGCCTCCAGGATATGGGCATTCACGGCCATTCCCATGGGGCGGGGCCCCATGGGAGCCCTTTGATTTGACTAGGCGGGCGAAAGTGAATTCCGCCCGCCCAAGGTTTTGCGCCTTGCGCAAAACGCTTGCACGCCGCATTTGCGGCGGGAGGCCGTGAAAGACCGCTTAATACTCGCAGTGGTTGAGCTTGCCCCAGAGCTTTTTGCTGGCCTCCAGGATATGCGCATTCACGGCCTCTTCGTCGATCTCCACCAGCTGGCGGTCCTTCATGAGGATCTTGCCGTTGATCATGGTGGTCTGGCACTGGCGGCCGGTCATGCCGAAGAGCATATGGCCGTCGATGTTGGCGTCGGAGAAGGGGGTGAAGGGCTTGTAGTCCATCACGATCACGTCGGCGGCGGCGCCGGGAGCCAGGACGCCCAGGGTGGGGAAGCCGGTGCGCGCGGCCATCTTGGCATTGTTCTTGAAGAGCATGTCCGTTACCTCGCACCAGCCCACGTTGGGCATGCAGGCGTTGTGGCGCTGGATGGTGAGAGCCACCTTGATGGACTCGAGCATGTCGTTGGTGTAGGCGTCGGTGCCCAGGCCCACCAGAATGCCCTTCTTATAGAGCTGCAGAATGGGGGAGCAGCCCACGGCGTTGCCCATGTTGGACTCGGGGTTGTTGACGCACATGGTGTCCGTTGCCTTGATGATGTCCATCTCGGCGGTGTTGACGTGGATGCAGTGGCCCAGAATGGTCTTGGGACCCAGGATGCCGTGGTCCTGGAGCCGCTGGACGGGGCGGCGGCCGTAGTTCTGGAGAGAGTCGTACACGTCGTTCATGCCCTCGGAGACGTGGATGTGGTAGCCCACCCGGCCGCCGTTGGCCGCCTGCATGCGGTCAAAGGTCTTGTCGGAGATGGTGAACAGGGCGTGGCCGCCGAACATGGCCTTGAGCATGTCGGAGGGGTTTTTCTCGCAGTAGTCGATGAAGTCTTTGTTCTCCTGAACGGACTGGATGGACTTCTCCTCACCGTCCCGGTCCGAGACCTCATAGCAGAGGCAGGCACGCATGCCGAACTCCTTGGTGACCTCGGCGATTTTCATGAGGGAGCCGGGGATCTCGCAGAAGGAGGCGTGATGGTCGAAGATGGTGGTGACGCCCTGCTTGATGGAGTCGATCACCAGAGCCTGGGCGCTGGCGCGGGTGGCCTCCAGATCCAGGTTGCGGTCGATGTACCACCACTGGCCGTCCAGCACCTCATAGAAGTTGGTGGGGTTGTAGCCGTTGATGGAAAGGCCCCGGGCCAGGGCGGAGTAGATGTGGGTGTGGGCGTTGATGAGACCGGGCATGATGACGCCGCCCTTGGCGTCCACGAATTCCGCCTGGGGATACTTGGCCTTCAGATCGGCGGTGGTGCCCACCTCTACGATCTTTCCGCCGTCGGTGACCACACCGCCGTCGGGGTAGTAGCCGGTACCGTTGGGATCACGGGTGATCAGCTTGCCGTTTGCCAGTAAGATCATGTGAAAAACCTCCTGTTAGTGTTGTCTCGGTACGACAATAGAGCCGCAGGAAAAAGAAAAAGGCGCTTCAAACCCTCGCGGTTTGAAACACCTACCAAAAAACAGGGAATGATAGGTGTCAGCCCGTGCGCGCAGCACTTCGTTACAGCTATCATTCTTCGCTTGTACTTGTATTTTAACGGACAAGGCCGCAAAATGCAAGCAGTGAGACCGAAAAAATCCCTCACCGGATTTTGTATACATTGCCACAAAATGGCGGCGCGAACGGGGAAAAACCGGTACAAGCCACGGAGAAAGCGGGCGCATTCCGGGGCGCCGGCAGGGGACGGGCCATGAAGAGCACCTCATTGAAAATAAAGGAGAGAATTGACAAAAAGGGGCCTGCTCTGATATGCTGGACAAACTGAAAAATACAAAGGAAAAGGAAGTGTGCTATGCTCAGCGAGATGATCGGTGTCCTCAATGACTGGCTCTATACGTACATCCTGGTGATCCTGCTGATCGCCGCGGGTGTCTATTTCACGGTGCGGACCGGTTTCGTGCAGTTCAGAATGTTCCTGGAGTCCATCCGGGTGGTGGGAGAAAAGCCCCACGATGCCGGCACGGTCTCCTCCTTCCAGGCGCTGATGGTGTCCACGGCCTCCCGGGTGGGAACGGGCAACATCATCGGCATCTCCACGGCCATCTGCTGCGGCGGATACGGCGCCGTGTTCTGGATGTGGATCATTGCCCTCATCGGCGGCGCCTCGGCGTTTGTGGAGTCCACCCTGGCCCAGATCTACAAGCGGCGCAACCCCAAGACCGGGGAGAGCTACGGCGGCCCCTCCTACTACATTGAAGCTGCCCTCCACAGCAGGACCCTGGCGGTGATCTTTGCCGTTACGCTGATCCTCACCTATGCCGGCGGCTTCAACATGCTGGCGGCCTACAACCTCCAGTCCACCTTCTCCGGCTACGGCTTCTATGATCCCGCCACCACCCCGTGGGTGATCGGCGCGGTGCTGGCCGCGGTGGTGGGCTACTGTGTCATGGGCGGCGGCAAGCGCATCATCCGCTTCACCTCCACTCTGGTGCCCTTCATGGGCGGTCTCTATGTGCTGGTGGCCGTGGTGATGGTGGTGCTCAACTGGCGGATGGTGCCCCAGGTGCTGGGCAGCATCTTCGCCGGCGCCTTCGACTTCCAGGCTATTTTCGGCGGCTTCACCGGCTCTGCCATGATGTACGGCATCAAGCGGGGCCTGTTCTCCAACGAGGCCGGCGTGGGCTCCGCGCCCAACGCGGCCGCTTCCGCTGACGTGAGCCATCCGGTCAAGCAGGGTCTGGTGCAGATGCTCTCCGTGTTCATCGACACGCTGCTCATCTGCTCGGCCACCGCCTTCATGCTGCTTTGCTCCGGCGTGGCGCCGGAGGCGTCCCTCCAGGGCGCGCCCTATGTGCAGTCTGCGCTCCAGGCCCAGTTTGGCGCTGCCGGTCCCATCTTCATCACCGCTGCCATGGTGCTGTTCGCCTTTACGACCCTTATCGGCAACCTTTACTATGTGGATAACTGCCTGAACTACATCGTGGGCAAGATCCCTTCCAAGGAGTTCATGGTCCTCTTCCGCATCGACGCCGTGGTGCTGATCTTCATCGGCGCGGGCATGGAGATCAACATGGTGTGGAACCTGGCGGACGTGCTCATGGGCGTTATGGCCCTCATCAACCTGCCGGTGATCGTGATCCTGGCCCGGCCGGCCCTGGCCGCGCTGCGGGATTATACCCGTCAGCGCAAAGAGGGCAAGAATCCCGTGTTCCGGGCCGCGGACGTGGGCCTTGCGGGAAAGACCGAGTGCTGGGAATGATATTGCTGTCAAACTGACAAAAGAGGACGCTGCGGCGTCCTCTTTTTTTGTTGAAAATCGTCGTGCATAAAATGGGGGCAGCAGCAAAAAACTACTTGAAATATCTATTTGAATCTTGTAATATAGTATTATAAACCATATTACAAGATTTCAAAAACTAGGAGACGATAATATGCATCGGTTTTTCCCTCATGCGGCGGACCCGGTCAGCTGCGGGACCCACACCATCGGTGCACTGGCGGCTTTTGCCGGCGGCGTGTTCTTTTTGATTCGCGGCGTGCGCACCGGCGCACCGGCTCTGGCTCTGGCCTGTGCCATGTGCTTTTGCCTTTCCATGCTGGCACTGTACACTGCCAGCGCGGTCTACCACTACTATCCCGGTACGGCGGAAAGCGGCGGTGTGAAGCGGCGGCTGCGGAAAATGGATCACAGTATGATCTATGTGCTCATCGCCGGCAGCTACACACCCTTTTCTGTGGTGCTGCTGCCCCAGCCCAAGGGAACGCGGTTTTGCATTCTTTTGTGGGGCGTGGCCGCGGTGGGCATTCTGGTGAAGATCTTCTGGATCAATGCGCCCCGGATCCTCTCCACCGCCATCTATCTGGTGATGGGCTGGGCGGTGGTGTTTGTGGCCAAGGACTTTGCCGCCTGCCTGGGACAGCCCTGCCTGACGCTGGTGGCGCTGGGCGGCGTGTGCTACTCCGTGGGCGCGGTGTTCTACGCCATCAAAAAGCCCAACATCTCGGCGGAGTGGACGTTCCACGAGATCTTCCATCTGCTGATCCTGGCGGGTTCGCTGCTGCACTATCTGGCAGTTTACTTCTACGTGCTGTAAGAAAAAAGAGACGGCCTGCAGGCCGTCTCTTTTTTTCCTTTATTTCGTGCCGAAGATCCGGTCACCGGCATCGCCCAGGCCGGGAACGATGTAGCCCTGCTCGTTGAGGTGGTCGTCCACCGCGCCGCAGTAGATGTCCACGTCCGGGTGGGTCTCCTGGATGTGCTTGATGCCCTCGGGCGCGGCCAGCAGCACCATGAGCTTGATGTTGATGCAGCCGCGCTTTTTCATCTCGGTGATGGCGGCCTCGGCGCTGCCGCCGGTGGCCAGCATGGGGTCGACGATCATGATGTCCCGCTCGGCAATGTCCTTGGGCATCTTGCAGAAGTACACATGGGGCTCCAGGGTCTCCTCATCCCGGAACATGCCGATGTGGCCCACACGGGCGCCGGGCACCATGCGCAAAACGCCGTCCACCAGGCCCAGACCCGCCCGCAGAATGGGCACCACGGCGAACTTCTTGCCCTTGAGGGTGGGAGCGGTGGTGGTGCAGATGGGGGTCTCCACTTCCTTGGTGGTCAGAGGCAGATCCCGGGTGGCCTCGTAGGTGATGAGCATGCCGATCTCGCTGACCAGCTCCCGGAAGTCCTTGACGCTGGTGTTCTTGTCCCGCAGGATGGTCAGCTTGTGGGCGACCAGAGGATGGTCCATAACATGTACTTTACCGCTCATAATAGATGCTCCTTTTATAAAATTGTAAAATGAAATTTTGACGCTTTGGTGGTTACGTCCGGTCCTTCAGCTTCACGGCGTGGGGCGGCCGCAGATAAGCCGGCTGCAGGCTCTGGGCGCTTTGCAGTCCGCCGTTCTTCGCCAGCTCCAGCGCCTCCAGCGCAACGGAAGAGGCATTCTGCATGACCAGATGGGGCGGCGCCAGACGGCAGGGGATGCCCGCTTGCTGGAAGTGGGCATGGCACAGCGCCGCGCCGTCGCCCACCAGGGTGATTTGCGATGCATCCATGGCGGCCACTTCCGCGGCCACCTCCTCCAGGGAGACGGCCCGGTCCGGGGTCAGCCGGGTGAGCATACCGTCCCGGGCGGAAAAGAGCGCGTTGTAGATCTGCTGGCGCCGGGCGTCCATGGCGCAGACGATGAGTCCGTCCGCAAAGGCCACGTTCCGGGCCATGGCGGCCAGGGTGGATACGCCGACGGTGGGCTTGTCCGCCGCGAAGGCAAGCCCTTTGGCCGCGGCCACGCCGATGCGGATGCCCGTAAAGGAGCCGGGGCCGGCGGCCACGGCGATGGCGTCCATCTGCGCTACGGTCAGCTCCGTGTTTTTCAAAATGCCCTCCACGATAGGCATGAGCGTCCGGCTGTGGGTCAGGCCCGTGTCTTGATAGCCGCAGCAGAGGATCTTGCCGTCCTCGGCCACAGCGGCGGACACGGCTCTGGCAGAGGTCTCCAGGGCCAGGATCTTCATGTCAGCTCCACTCCTTCCACGGTGATGCGCCGCCAGCTGTCCTCCTGAGGATGGCGGGCGATGGAAACATAGATGGTGTCCTCCGGCATGGCGTCGGCCACCTGCTCGCTCCACTCCACGGCGCACACGCCGCCCCGGTCCAGATAGTCCTCCCAGCCGATGTCGAACAGGGCGTCGGCGTCGTCCAGGCGGTACATGTCGAAGTGGAACAGGGGGAGCCGCCCCCCCTCATATTCATTGACGATGGTGAAGGTGGGACTGGTGACATGGCCGGTATAGCCCAGTCCCCGGGCAAGTCCGCGGGTGAAGGCGGTCTTTCCCATGCCCAGCCCGCCTTTATACGCCACCACGGCGCCGGGGGTCAGGACGGCAGCTAGGCGGACGCCCAGCTCCTCCGTCTCCGTCACGCTGCGGGAGAGATATTCCACAAGGAAGCAGTCCTTTCTGTATGGATTTCATAAATCAACTTAATATACCATAATTTGAACCGTTTGTAAAAACAAATTTGCTCCGTTTACACCTGCGGCCCTTTGTGGTATACTGCTATTTGTTGTAATTTGCCTTTTTTCAAACGCAGAAACGGAGAATCTTAACATGCTGAGCCGACTGAAAGCCATTTTGGTGGACTTTTTCCAGCAGGCCGACCTGGTGCTGCTGTCTCTTTGCTGTATATCCACGCTTTTCGGCATGGTGCTGATCTTCAGCGCCACCCGGTATCTGGAAAGCAATAAATTCGTGATCGTGCAGGGCGTGGCCTTGGTGCTGGGCATCTGCCTGTATATCCTCTTTTCCATGGTGGACCTGGAGGTGCTGCTCAAGCGCTGGCGCTGGATCCTGGCGTTCAACGTGCTGTTTATTTTGCTGCTGCTGACGCCCTTCGGCGCCAGTGAGGGCGGCAACCGGGCCTGGCTGCGCTTTCCTTTCCTGCCGGTGAGCATTGGCCCGGCGGAGGTGGTGAAGATCACCTTCACGCTGCTTCTTGCCAAGCAGCTGGAATGGCTGCGGGAGGAAAAGCGGGACCTCAAGTCCCTGCCGGCGGCGGTGATGGTAGGCGGACACGCCCTGGGACTGTGCGGACTCTATTTCGTGGTCTCCGGCGACATGGGCAACGGACTGGTGTTTTTGTTCATCTTCGTCTGCATGGCCTTTGTGGCAGGCTTTGCCCTGCGGTGGTTCGCGCTGCTGTTTGCCGGCGGCGGCGCCGCGGTGACGGCGGCCTACATGCTGGATCTCATGCCGGACTATATGCAGGGGAGGTTCCGGGCCCTCTTTGACCACAATTACGATCCCCTGGGCGTGGGCTGGCACCAGAACCGCAGTCTTCTGACGCTGGGCGCCGGCGGCATGTTCGGCCAGGGCTATCTCCACGGCACCCAGACCCAGAGCGATTCCAGCTGGTCGCTGCCGGGTCGGCACACGGACTTTATTTTCTCGGTCTGCGGTGAGGAACTGGGCATGGTGGGCTGCCTGGCGGTGATCGGACTGCTGGTGGCGATTATTGCCCGTGTGCTGATCGTGGCCCGCCGGGCCCAGACCCCCTTTTTCCGCTATGTGTGCGTGGGCATGGCGGCCATGCTGATCTTCCAGACGCTCATCAACATCGGCATGTGCCTTTTCATCATGCCCACCATCGGCATCACGCTGCCCTTTTTCAGCT
>CABQCB010000080.1 GCA_902462475.1 uncultured Oscillibacter sp.
CCGCCACTTTTTATATAATGTATCTTAGCCATCCTCTTTTACATAGCCTTGACTTCGTCGTAAATGTCCTGAATCTTCTGATCGGGCTCGCCGGTCAGCAGGCTTACCACTACAATGGCCACAGATGCCATAATGAACGCAGGCAGCAGCTCATAAATCCCGAACACCCCGCCCAGCCGCGGCGCCACGCCGTACTTCCACACAAAGACCATGACACCGCCGGTGATCATTCCCGCCAATGCTCCCCACTTGTTGGAACGCTTCCAGAACAGGGCAAACAGGACCACCGGTCCAAAGGCCGCGCCGAAGCCGGCCCAGGCAAAAGAGACTACCCGGAACACGGAGCTAGAGGGATCTCTTGCAAGGAACGCAGCAACCAGGGAAATGACCACCATGGTCCCCCGTGCAACGACCATCCCCTGCTTTCCGGTAAACTTCACCCCAAAGAACTCCGTAAACAGATTCTGAGACACGGAGGAAGAAGCCGCCAGCAGCTGAGAGTCCGCTGTGGACATGGTGGCAGCAAGAATACCTGCCAGGATGATACCTGCCAGCAGTGCAGCAAGCACACCGTGGTGGCTGATCAGGCTGGCGATCTGGACAATGATCGTCTCCGCATCCGCCAGCTGATCCATGGCACCTGCCTTGGTCATGGCGTTGCCCACCACGCCGATGAAAATGGCGACTCCCATGGAGATCACCACCCAGGTGGTGGCTACACGGCGGCTAAGGGCCAGTTTCTTCTCCTCCTCAATGGCCATAAAGCGCAGAAGGATATGGGGCATGCCGAAATAGCCCAATCCCCAGGCAAGCAGAGAGCAGATGGTCAGCAGGCTATAAGGGTTGGAACCGCCGGTAGCAGGGTCATGGATATTGACCATGGAAAGATAACCCGCCAGGCTTTGGGCGTTGCTCATGACGGCATCCATGCCGCCGGCGCTGGTCACGCCGAAGCCCAAAACCACGATCAGTGCCACCGTCATGATGATGGACTGGACAAGATCCGTAAAGGAAGCCGCCAGGAAGCCGCCCATGACCGTGTAGATCACGATCACCGCGGCAGAGATCAGCATAGCCGTCACATAGTCCATGCCGAACAGCGTGGAGAACAGCTTTCCGCAGGCGGAAAAGCCGGAGGCAGTGTACGGAATGAAAAACACGATGATCACCACCGCCGCGATGGCAGAAAGGAGATTGCGCTCATCCCCCCACCGCTTGGAGAAAAACTGGGGCACCGTGATGGCGTCCAGCCGGGTGGAGTAGCGGCGGATGCGGCGTGCCACGATGAGCCAGTTCAGATACGTGCCCACCGCAACGCCGATGGCCGTCCACCCAGCCTCTGCCAGGCCGGACAAATACGCCACACCCGGCAGGCCCATCAAAAGCCAGCTGCTCATATCCGAGGCCTCGGCGCTCATGGCCGTAACGAAGGGGCCCAGCTTGCGTCCGCCCAGATAGAAGTCGTCCACGGAGTTGTTCTTTTTTGCAAACCATACGCCGACACCCAGCATGGCAGCCAGGTAAACGACGATGGCCAGCATGATGCAGATTTGTGCGCTCGTCATTGTCATTCTCGCTCCTTATTTGCTAATAGCAGGTATCTTACCACACTTTTAACCAGAACAAAATACAGAACGGAGTATAGAACAGATTCTATACTCCGTTTAAATAATTTCGCCATTTTCCTTTATATTTCAATAGTTCTAGACTGTACTTTTTTCAAGAACCAGTCAAAATCTTTTTTAAATATTTTTTTGAGCCCGGTAGCTTTCCAGGAACTGCGGCGTCACACTGTCCGTATAGGACACCAGCGAATATTCTCCGCCGGACAGACACCAGTCGTATAAAAGCGCCCGTTCCCACAGGGCGTAGGCCTTGACGATCTCATTGGCCGTCTTATCCCGGCGCAGTGTGCCCGCCTCCTGACCCTGGCTCACGATCTGCCGCAGCAATTTAAAATAGTAGCGGTTTCGATCCAGCAAGTGCTTTTCACCCCGGGCCAGCAGCTGCGTGGACAACAAGCGGGCCAGCAGATCCATGGAGATGCCCCCGTCGATCATGGCAAACAGCTCGTGGTTGAGATAGATCAGCCGGTCCATGGCGTCCATATCCGGCGGCATGGTCTGCATCAGCTGCTCGTACTTTTCGTCAAAGACATAGGCCAGCGTCCCAAGCAGGGCATCTTTTCCGTCAAAGTAGTGATAAAAGGACCCTTTGGACGTGCCGGACTCGAAAACGATATCCTCCACCGTCGTATCCTCGTATCCCTGTTCATAAAATAGTTTCCAGGCGGCGGATATGATCCGCCCGCGGGTGTTTCTCCCGTTTTTTCTTGGCATATCTCCCACCTCTCCATTAAAATACCATATCCCACGCACAGATGCAATTGTACCTCCTCCGGACATTCGCAGGATTTGCATGGTTTTTAGCACGTTTTCTATTTTACAGGCTCATTGAGTGCTGTTATAATGACAAAAGAATCCAGTAAGGAAGGTGTTGTATTGAAATTTTGGAAAATGAACGGCGCCGGAAATGACTTTTTGGTGCTGAACAATCTGGAGGAACACCTGCCGGTCAGCTGTTTCCCTCAGATGGCCAAGACCCTCTGCCAGCGGCACCTTTCCATTGGCGCCGACGGACTGATGGTCGTAGAGGCCCCCACGGCCGGCGGCGACTATAAAATGCTGTTTTACAATTCTGACGGCAGTGTGGGCGAAATGTGCGGCAACGGCGCCCGGTGCATCTGCCGCTATGGCTACGAAAACGGCCTGGCAGGCGAAAAGCAGACCGTGGAGACCACCGCCGGCATCGTGACCGGGCAGCGGATCGACCGCCGGCTTTACCGGATCCGGTTGAACGATCCCACTACCATGGTGCTGGATCATCCCGTGGAGGTAGACGGTGTGCGCTACGCCTGCTCTTACGTGGAACTGGGCAATCCGGGCCTCCCCCACGCGGTGGTACCCTATCACGATTTGAAAGACGCCGACGAAAACGAGCTGCGGGAACTGGGCCGCAAGATCCGGCATCACGCCAGCTTCCCCAAGGGCGCCAACGTCAACTTCTATGAGATCACCGGAGAAGACGAGATCTATGAGCGCACCTTTGAGCGGGGCGTGGAGGATTTCACGTATGCCTGCGGCACCGGCACCGGCTGCGTGGTGTCGGTCCTGACTCTGACCGGGAAGGTCTCCGGCCAGCAGGTGCGGGTAAACATGCAGGGCGGACAGCTGATCATTGATGCAGAGCGGGTCTATTCCCATATCGCAAGTCTGTACCTGACCGGCCCCACCAACGTGGTTTGTAAAGGAGAGGTCACAGACGAGGACCTGTCTTATGCAATGAATACCCCAAGTGTGTGAACTACTGAGGAGGAACAATCTTATGGAGAAAAAGTCCGTAGCCAAGAACTATGCATTTTTGGCCATCATGCTGGGATCCATGATCCTGGGCGCCATCGTCGGCTGGATCTTCCCCGTTGTCAAAGACGCCGACGGCAACACCATCAGCGCTGGCGCCACCGTACTCAAGCCCCTGGGCACGTTGTTCATCAACATGATGTTCTGCATCGTGGTGCCCATGGTGTTCGCCTCCATCGCCGGAGCCGTGGCCAATATGGAAAGCCGCAAGCGCGCCGGAAAGATCATGGGCGTGACCATCGGCACCTTCGTGGTCACTGGTGCCATCGCCGCAGTCATCATGTATGTCTTGATGCAGGTGTTCCCCCCTGTTCTGGTTCCCTGGACTGAGATCCCCTCCGAGGCCATCGGCGAGCACGCGGACATGGCCACCATGATCGTCAACTTCTTCACCGCCGAGGACTTTGTGGGCCTGCTCAGCCGCAAGGCCATGCTGCCTTTGATCGTGTTCTCGCTGCTGTTCGGCTTTGCAGTGAACCTCAACGGCGGCAAGAACACCCCCGTGGGCCGGTTCCTGGATGATCTTTCCAACGTGATGATGCGCTTTGTAAAGATCATCACCTATTATGCTCCCATCGCCTTCTTCGGCTTCTTCGCCGACCTGGTGGCCACCTACGGTCCCCAGATCACCGAGAGCTACGGCCGCGCACTGCTGGTATACTATCCCCTCTGCTTCATCTACATTTTCACCGCCTGGCCTCTGTTTGCCTGGTTCGGCGGCGGCAAGGGCGCAGTGAAGACCATGTTCCAGCACATTACCAAGCCCGCCGTGGTGTCTTTGGGCACCTGCTCTTCCGTGGCCACCATCCCCACCAACATGGAAGAAGCGCAGGACACCGGCGTTTCCAAGGACGTGGCGGACATGGTGCTCCCCCTGGGCGCCACCATGCACATGGACGGCTCCTGCTTCTCCTGCGTTTTGAAGATCGCCTTCGTGTTCGGCGTGTTCGGTGTGGACTTCGGCGGCGTCGACATGCTCATCAAGGTCGTTCTGGTAGCTGTTTTGTCCTCTGTGGGCATGAGCGGCGTCCCCGGCGGCGGCTATATCGGCGAGTATATCATGTGCTCCATCTTCTTCCCCGACCAGATGGAGCTGGCTTTCCCCATCCTGGTGACGCTGGGCAACCTGGTGGATCCCCCCGCTACCATGATCAACTCCGCCGGCGACTATGTGGTCTCCTTCATCGTCTCCCGCTTCGTGGACGGAAAGGATTGGCTGCAAAGAGCTCTGTCTTCCAAAAACTAAACCACGTCTTTTGCACAGGAGGCACGCTGCGGCGTGCCTCCTGCTTTTCATTTTCCGCATGCGCTTGCTATCCAGGCCTCCACACGGTATAATATGGAAAACCAACTGATAAGGGAGCGAGCCGCGTGAAGCAGCCTAAAAGATATGTCCAGCGTTTTCTGATCCAGAGCACCGTACTGTTGCTGCTGATGAGCGTCACCGCTTTTTTGGGCGTTTACGCCTCCGGCAAAGCTGCATACCGCTCCGCCAATGAGCTGGGATCCATGACCGCCGACTACCTGAATCTCCAGGTGGACTCCTTTCTGGGGGAATACGCGCAGATCCTGGGAGACGCAGCTCACACCGTAGAGGCCATGCTGGACCAGGGCATGTCCACCGACCAGGTGGAACAGTGGCTGACAGAGTTCTCCGACGAATACGCCTCCCAAATGAACTATGACGAAAGCGGCCTTTATGGCTCCATCCGCGGCCAGGCCGTATACAGCAGCGGCTGGGTGCCCCCCTCCGGTTATGATATAACCAGCCGCCCCTGGTACCTCAAAGCCGTGGCAGGCGGCGGCATGTGCGTCCGTTCCGAGGTCTACCAGGATTACCAGTACGGGACGGCCATCGTCAGTCTCTCCATGCTCCTTTCCGATGGAGTCAGCGTGCTGGCCCTGGACATCCGCGCAGGAGATATCCAGGTGGACTGGCAGGAGAGCGGAGACCTCTTCCCCGGCACAGCCACCGTCATCGACCAAAGCGGCAATGTGGTCCTGCACCAGCAGATCCGGCGGGATGCGCATGCCCAATGTGAACTGGACCAGTTCACCCAGCAGGACTATCTCCAATGGATGGACGAGTATTTCACCTCCGACCGGGGCTATTTCGTCTGGCACGGCCAGGAGGATAACTATCAAAATTACTATATCGTCGATGACGACGGCTGGACGTGTATCGTCACCATTCCCCGTTCCGCCATCACCAAAGACGCCACAGCACTCTTTTACTTCCAGCTGGGACTGGAATGCTTGTTCCTGGTGGTGATCCTCTACCTCAGCGCGCAGAACTACCTGCACATCCGGCGCAACCGCAAAACCGTCAACTGCTTTGAGGCACTGGGGCAGACCTATTACTGT
This sequence comes from uncultured Oscillibacter sp., assembly GCA_902462475.1. The sequence continues at coordinate 5,784 of CABQCB010000080.1, forward strand.
GTTGTCCTGGTGGATACCAGCGGGAGCACCTGCGAAGTGATCAAGTACCAGGGCCGCGACCACGCGGAATGGGAAAAGATCACGGACTATCATCTGTTTTTGGCAAAAGCCAGCGACCACATTCCGGACGAGGAGGACCGCAGCTGCTTCCTGGAGCGCTTCTCCGCCGAAAATCTGGACCACCTGCGGACGGCGTCTGGCCGCTTCTATATGGAATACCAGGTGCAAACCAGTGCGGGGCCCCGCTGGGCATCCGCAGAGGGGTTCTGGGTGCGGGACCTGCCGGATGATTCCCATGTGATCCTGGCTTTCCGCACCATACACGAGGAAAAGACAAAGTCCCTGGAACAGACCCAGATGCTGCGGGAATCTCTGGAGCATGCCCGTCTGGCCTCTCAGGCCAAAAACGACTTCCTCTCCCGCATGAGCCACGATATGCGCACGCCCATGAATGCCGTCATTGGATTTACGGACATGGCCCGGAACAACCTGGACCAGCCGGAGCGCGCCCGTGAATGCCTGGACAAGGTATCGGCCGCCTCTGCCCAGCTGCTGCATCTGATCAATGAGGTGCTGGACACCGCCAAGATCGAACAGGGAAAGATGGAGCTGCACCTTGCCCCGGTGGATCTGCGCCGCCACCTGGAGGAGACTGCCTCCATGTTCCAGATGCAGGCTCAGTCCAATCACCAGGAGTTTTCCCTGGAGATGTCCCTGCCCTCCTCCACGCAGATCCTCACAGACGGAAACCGGCTCAACCAGATCTTAAACAATCTCCTTACCAACGCCATCAAATACACTCCCGCCGGCGGGCGCATCAAACTGCGGGCGGAGGAGCTGCCCGGCAGCAATCCGGACGAGCGGTTTTACCGCTTCACCGTCAGCGACAACGGCATCGGCATGGCTCCGGAGTTTTTGGAACGGATCTTCCTGCCCTTTGAGCGGGAGGATACCTCCATGACCAGCAGGACCAGCGGTGTGGGGCTTGGCATGGCCATCACCCACAGCATCGTGGAGATGATGGGCGGCCGCATCGATGTACAGAGCGAGCGTGGAAAGGGCTCTACCTTTACCGTCCTTCTCCCGTGCCATCTGGCCCAGGAGTCTCCTGCGCCTCAGCCTCCGGTGGACACCGAAACGTTTTCCCTGGAGGGCCGCCACTTCCTGCTGGCAGAGGATAATTTCCTGAACATGGAGATCGCCACGGAGCTATTGAGTATGGAAGGCGCTGTCATCACCCCCGTACAAAACGGGCAGGAGGCAGTGGATGCCTTTGCCGCCAGTTCTCCCGGCACATTCGACGCCGTCATCCTGGATATCCAGATGCCCGTGCTGGACGGCTACGGGGCCGCCCGGGCCATCCGTGCCCTTCCCCGGCCGGACGCGCAGACCATTCCCATTCTGGCCATGACCGCCAACGCCTTCACCGATGACGTGGCCGCCGCCCGGGAAGCCGGCATGAACGGCCATATCGCAAAGCCTGTGGACATGGGCCGCATCAAGGCGGTACTGGCCACGGTGCTGCCGCCCCGATAATGCAAAAAAGAGGTCCGTACCAAAAGGTACGGACCTCTTTTTCTTTTTAGTCAGAACTCGCCCCGCTGCATCCGCTCTTTCACAGCAAGGCCCGCCGGCGTCACAGCAAGGCCGCCCAGTGCGGTCTCCCGGAACTCCACCGGCATACGGCGGCCCACCTCGCCCATGCAGTCGATGACCTGATCCACGGGGATGCGGCTCTCCAC
>CABQCB010000081.1 GCA_902462475.1 uncultured Oscillibacter sp.
TCTGATCCGTGCCGAAAGCATCCATGCCGCCGCGGACCTGCTGCTGGCGGCAGACAAGGTTTTGTGCATGGGGCAGGGCGGGTCCATGTTGCTGGCCCAGGAGGCCGCCCACCTGTTCACCACCACTTTCCCCTCCTTTTTCCCCGTGCCGGACTCCCACATGCAGGTGATCTCCGCCGTGAGTCTGGGAGAAAAGGACGCCATTTTGTTCTTTTCCTATTCCGGCGCCACCAAGGAGCTCATCGACGTGCTGCGCATCGCCAAGGCCCGGGGCACCAAGATCATTCTGGTGACCCGCTATCCCGGATCCCCCGGCGCGGCCTTTGCGGACGTGGTGCTCCAGTGCGGCTCCACGGAGGGCCCCCTGCAGCTGGGCTCCGTCGCCGCCCGCATCGCCCAGCTCTACCTCATCGACGTGCTGTTTTCCGAGATGTGCCGCCGGGATCTGGACCACTGCCGGCAGCACCGGGAGCTGGTAGCCGACGCGTTGTCTGAAAAACATGTATGACACCCAGAAACAGGAAGAAAGCCACAATTATTTTCAAAATTTTTTCATATAATGACAGTTTTGAAAATTTTTTCATGTATTGCTTGACAACCCCCTGATACAATTGTACAATTTGCACATAGCCAAGTTTGGCACTTCCTGCATTTTTTATCAATTTTTAGGAGGCACAGACATATGAAGAAGATGAAAAGATTTCTTGCTCTGGCCCTGGCCATGACTATGGTCCTGGCCCTGGCTGCCTGCGGCCAGAAGGAAGAGACGCCCTCCACCGAGGAGGGCACGGCCGAGGGCGTCACCGAGATCACCTGGTGGGCCTTCCCCACCTTCGGTGTGGACTCCGGCTATGAGCAGCAGCTGGCGGACGCCTTCATGGCCGCCAATCCCGACGTGAAGGTCAATGTGGAGATCATTGACTTCACCTCCGGCGCCGACGCCCTGACCTCTGCCATCACCGCCGGCACCGCCCCCGACGTCCTGTTTGACGCCCCGGGCCGCATCATCGAGTACGGCAACGCCGGCAACCTGGTTCCCCTGGATGACATGATCGAATCCCTCAAGAGCGACATCACCAGCGAGAGCCTGCTGGAGACCTGCGTGGGTGCCGACGGCTCCTACTACATGTATCCCATCTCCTCCTCTCCCTTCTACATGGGCCTGAACAAGGAGGCTCTGGAGGCGGCTGACGCGCTGCAGTATGTGAACCTGGAGGGCGACCGCACCTGGACCACCGAGAACTTCGTGAAGATGTGCGAGGCTCTGCGTGACGCTGGCGTCACCACCGTTCCCGGCATCGTGTACTGCGGCGGCTCCGGCGGCGACCAGGGCACCCGCGCACTGGTGAACAACCTCTATTCTTCCTCCATCGTGGGCGAGGACGGCAAGTGGAACGTGGACGCCAACGGCGTCAAGGCTCTGGAGCTGCTCAAGAGCATGTATGACAGCAAGGCTCTGGACGCCGGCTTCTCCATGGCCGCCGCCGACGAGCTGCAGCAGTTCCAGCAGGAGACCTGCGCCATGACCTTCTGCTGGGGCACCTCCAACGCCATGAGCTATGCCTCCGAGGACTACACCCAGATCTCCGTTCCCTTCCCCTCTGACGACGGCGTGCCCGAGCTGGAGTACCTGGTCAACGGCTTCTGCGTGTTCGACAACGGCGACGACGCCAAGGCCGAGGCTTCCAAGCGCTTCATCTCCTTCATCTGCGACGATCCCGAGTGGGGCCCCAAGAGCGTGGTCCAGACCGGTGCCTTCCCCGTCCGCGCTTCCTTCGGCAACCTCTATGAGGGCAACGAGGAAATGAGCCTGCTGGCCTCCTGGAGCCAGTACTATGGTCCCTACTACAACACCCGCGAGGGCTTTGCCGCCATGCGTCCCCTGTGGTTCAACATGCTGCAGCAGGTCTTCAACGGCACCCCCGCACAGGAGGCCGCCGATGCCTTCAACACCGGCGCCAACGCCTGATTTTCCCATACACACTCTCCCTTCTCCCGCTGCGGCGGGAGAAGGGAGAACCCTTATCCGCAACGGTTTAAACCACATTTGATATAGAAAACGGGGGAGGCTCTATGGCAACTACCAGCGCGCCCAAACGAAGTTTCGTCCTCCAGCGCAGAGAGACCGTCGTATCGTACCTGTTTTTGCTGCCGGCGCTGTTTTTCTTCGTTGGATTCGTCCTCACGCCCATGGCCATGGGCGTGGTCACCAGCTTTACCAACTCCAGCTTCGCCAATACCAACACCGGTTCCGATTTTATTTTCCTCGATAACTACATCCGCCTTTTCAACGACCCCATCTTCTGGAAGTCCGCTATCAACACGGTGATCATCGTGGTGGTGGCCGTTCCCACGGTCACCGCTTTTTCCCTGTGGGTGGGCTCCGCCATCTACAAGATGCACGCCGCTGCCCGCTCCTTCTTCCGGTGCGTGTTCTACCTGCCGGTGGTCACGGGCTCCGTGGCCGTGGTGGTGGTCTGGAAGTGGATGTTCGATAAGTACAACGGCCTTTTCAACTACGTCATCCGCGCCATGGGCGGCGAGGGCCTCATGTGGACGGAGAGCGAGCAGATGGCCCTTTGGTGCATCATCCTGATCCTCTTCACCACCTCCATCGGCCAGCCCATCGTGCTGTATGTCTCCGCTCTGGGCAACGTGGACCACTCCCTGGTGGAGGCGGCCCAGGTGGACGGCGCCACGGACTTCCAGGTGTTCTGGAAGATCAAATGGCCCTCCATCATGCCCACCACGCTGTATGTGGCGGTCATCACCACCATCAACAGCTTCCAGTGCTTCGCCCTGATCCAGCTGCTGACCTCCGGCGGCCCCAATTACAGCACCAGTACCGTCATGTACTACCTATACGAGATCGCGTTCAGAACCACCAAGGAGTTCGGCTACGCCGACGCCATGGGCGTGATCCTAGCCATCGTCATCGCCTTGTTCAGCGCACTGCAGTTCAAGGTCATGCACGGCGGCACCACAGAATAAGGAGGCGCCACCATGACTGGAAAAAAGCAGCGGATCACTCCGTATTTCGTCATCACCGCCATCCTTCTGGTGCTGCTGGCCATCTTCTTCCTCTTCCCCCTTTACTGGATTGTCACCGGCTCCGTGAAGGAAAAGAGCGACATCATCATCAAGGCGGGTGAATCCGTCAAGTGGATCCCCACCACCATCTCCTGGGACAACTTCGCCCGGCTGTTCAAGTCCCAGACCACCCTCTTCGGCATTGACATGCCTATGGCCATCCGGTGGCTGTTCAACAGCGTGTTCATCTCCATCGTGGCCATGATCCTCACCTGCTTCAGCGCGTCTCTGGCCGGCTACGCCCTGGCGAAAAAGCGCTTTTGGGGCCGGGGCTTCATCTTCTCCCTGTTTGTGTGCGCCATGGCGCTGCCCAAGCAGGTCATCCTCATCCCACTGCTGCGGGAGATGTCCATCCTCCATCTGGTGGACACCACCTGGGGCTCCATCTTCGCGGTGGTGTTCCCGGTGGTGGGCTGGCCCTTCGGCGTGTTCCTCATGAAGCAGTTCTCCGAGGGCATCCCCTCCTCGCTGCTGGAAGCCGCCCGCATCGACGGCGCCGGCGAGGTCAAGACCTTCGTGAACGTGGCACTGCCCATCATCCAGCCGGGCATCGGCGCGCTGGCCATCTTCACCTTCATCAACGCCTGGAACGAATACCCCCTGCAGCTGATCATGCTCTCCAAAACGGAGGCCAAGACCATCGCCCTGGGTATTGCCGGACTCCAGAGCGAAATGTCCAATGACTTCGGCCTCATCATGGCCGGCGCCGCACTGGCCGCCGTGCCCATCATCCTGGTGTTCCTGGCCTTCCAGAAATACTTTACCCAGGGCATCACCATGGGCGCCGTCAAGGGATAATCCGCTTTTTGAACCCTCCGCCGAACTTTCGGCGGAGGGTCCGCGGCGGTTTTTCACTGTTATTTTCCGCGCTTTGGCGCGTAAAGGAAAGGATCTGTACACACTATGTTCGATATCAAAAAGTACCAGGGGATCTTCCCCGCCTTCTATGCCTGCTACGAGGATGACGGCTCCATCAGTCCCCAGCGCACCCGCGCCCTGGCCCGCTACCTGCTGGAAAAGGGCGTCAAGGGCCTGTATGTGGGCGGCTCCTCCGGCGAGTGCATCTATCAGAGCGTGGAAGAGCGCAAGGTGGTGCTGGAGAACGTCATGGCCGAGGTGGGCGGCAAGATGACCATCATCGCCCACGTGGCCTGCAACAATACCGCCGACAGCCAGACTCTGGCCCGCCACGCCGAGAGCCTGGGGGTGGATGCCATCGCCGCCATCCCCCCCATCTACTTCCACCTGCCTCCCCACGGCATTGCCGGCTACTGGAACGATATCTCCGCCGCCGCGCCCAACACCGACTTCATCATCTACAACATCCCCCAGCTGGCGGGCGTAGCCCTGAGCATCCCCCTGCTTCGTGAGATGCGCAAGAATCCCCGGGTCATCGGCGTGAAGAACTCCTCCATGCCCACCCAGGACATCCAGATGTGGAAGGACGAGGGCGGCGAGCAGTTTGTGGTCATGAACGGCCCTGACGAGCAGTTCGTCTCCGGCCTGGCTATGGGCGCCACCGGCGGCATCGGCGGCACCTACGCCGTGATGCCCGAGCTGTTCCAGAAGGTCTATGACCTGTACCGCGCCGGCCGGGTCACCGAGGCCGCCCATGTGCAAAACGAGATCTGCCGCATCATTTACCGCATGTGCGAGGCCCACGGCAACCTGTACGCCGTCATGAAGGCCATTTTGAAAAAGCGCGGCGTGGAGGCCGGCTCCGTCCGCAAGCCTCTGCCCGCTCTGATCGACAGCGACATGGCCATTGTGGACGATGCCGCCGCCATGATCGATGCCGCCCTTGTGAAATTTAACTGAAATTTTTGTTGACAATCCCGCCGAAAGGAGAGAATATTACTATGAGGATTTATTTGGAGGCGGACTACGCCGCTATGAGCCGCCGTGCCGCCAACCTCATTGCCGCCGAGGTCATTCGCCGTCCCAACTGCGTGCTGGGCCTGGCTACCGGCTCCACCCCCATCGGCACCTATGAAAACCTGATCGCGCGCAACCGCGCGGGGGATCTGAGCTTCCGGGAGGTCCGCACCGTCAATCTGGACGAGTACAAGGGCCTGGCTCCCACCCATGACCAGAGCTACCGCTATTTCATGCAGACCAATCTCTTCGACCACATCGACATCCGCCCCGAGAACACCAACGTGCCCGACGGCCTGGCCGCCGACGCGAACGCTGAGTGCGCCCGCTACGACGCGCTGGTGGCCTCTTTGGGCTACGCCGATCTCCAGCTGCTGGGTCTGGGCCGCAACGGCCACATCGGCTTCAACGAGCCCGATGACCACTTCACCAAGGAGACCCACGTGGTGGATCTGACCGACAGCACCATCGACGCCAACGCCCGCTTCTTTGCCACCCGGGACGATGTGCCCCGTCAGGCTCTGACCATGGGCGTGGGCTGCATCATGGCTGCCCGCCGGGTGCTGCTGATCGCCAGCGGTGCCGACAAGGCCGACGCGCTGTACAACGCCGTCTGCGGTCCCATCTCTCCTGACTGCCCGGCCTCCATCCTCCAGCTCCACGGCGACGTGGTGGTTGTGGGCGACGAGGCCGCCCTGCACCGCATCGTGGAAGCGGGGGTAAGCGTATGCAGATAATCGGCGGGACTGTCTTTGATCTGGACCGCGGATTCGTGGAGCGGGATCTCTATACCGACGGGGCGCACTTTACCGCCTCTCCCGCCGGCGGCCAGACGCTGGACGCCACCGGCTGCTATGTGATCCCCGGCCTGGTGGACGTACACTTCCACGGCTGCGTGGGCGAGGATTTCTCCGATGCCACCCCTGACGGGCTCCAGGCCATGGCCGACTACGAGCTCAGCCAGGGCGTCACCTATATCTGCCCCGCCGGCATGACGCTGCCGGAGGAGCAGCTGCGGCGGATCTGCGAAAACGCCGCAGCCCATCGGGCCAAGGCCACTTCCGGCGCTTATCTGGCCGGTGTCAATCTGGAGGGGCCCTTCCTGTGCGCCGCCAAAAAGGGCGCCCAGAACGGCGCCTTCCTCCACGATCCCGACGGCGACATGCTCCACCGGCTCCAGCAGGCCGCTCACGGCCTTGTGAAGCTGGTGACCGTGGCGCCCGAGCAGCCCGGCTCCCTGCCCTTTATCGCCTCCGCCCGCGCCGACGGCATCACCGTCTCCGTGGGCCACACCACGGCGGACTACGATACCGCCCTGGCCGCGTTCCAGGCAGGCGCCCGGCAGGCTACTCACCTCTTTAACGCCATGCCTCCCTTTACCCATCGCGCCCCCGGCGTCATCGGCGCCGCGTTTGATACCCCGGGTGTCCGGGCAGAGCTCATCTGCGACGGCATCCACATCCACCCCAGCGTGGTACGCGCCACCTTCGCCCTGTTCGGGGCGGAGCGGGTGATCCTGATTTCCGATTCTCTGCGGGCCACCGGCATGCCGGACGGGAAGTACCCCTTCGGCGGCCAGGAGATCGTGGTACACGGCAACCGGGCCACCATGGCAGACGACCCCAACACCCTGGCCGGCTCCGTCACCAGCTTGATGGGCTGCCTGCGCCAGGCCGTTTCCTTCGGGATCCCTCTGGCAGACGCTGTGCGCGCCGCCTCCTACAACCCCGCCTGCGCCATCGGCATCGACGATTACGCCGGCAGCCTGGATGCAGGCAAGGAGGCCACCGCGGTGCTGCTGGATCAGCAGGACCTCACCATCCGGGCCATCGTGTTCCGGGGCAACCTGCTTGCGCAGTAATTCCCCAAATTTTTCAATCAGGCGGCCGTCGCTACTCCATTTCAATAGCGGCAGGTCAGCCATAAAAAAGGAGGAGATTTCCATCCGCCTGGCCGGCGGTGCGGCAGTGTGGAGACCTGTCGTAATGCACCGGGAGTTTCGCTCTCCCGGCGTGAGGAAGCTTGTGCGGATGCACAGCTTTTACGGCCGTACATATGGCAACTGTTTCTCTGAAGGGCATCAAGAAGATCTACGACAACAAGGTGACCGCAGTCCACGATTTCAACCTTGAGATCGCGGATAAGGAGTTCATCGTTCTGGTGGGCCCCTCCGGCTGCGGCAAATCCACCACGCTGCGTATGGTGGCCGGTCTGGAGGATATCTCCGAGGGCGACCTGCTGATCAACGGCAAGCGCATGAACGACGTGGAGCCCAAGGACCGCGATATCGCCATGGTGTTCCAGAACTATGCGCTCTACCCCCACATGACCGTTTATGAGAACATGGCCTTTGCACTGAAGCTGCGCAAGGTCCCCAAGGATGAGATCGACAAGAAGGTCCGGGAAGCTGCCGAGATCCTGGACATCACCCAATATCTGGAGCGCAAGCCCAAGGCTCTGTCCGGCGGCCAGCGCCAGCGCGTGGCCATCGGCCGCGCCATCGTCCGCAATCCCCAGGTGTTCTTGATGGATGAGCCCCTCTCCAACCTGGACGCCA
>CABQCB010000082.1 GCA_902462475.1 uncultured Oscillibacter sp.
TAGGGCTCCTGGACCCGCTTGACATCCTCCACGATGTCCAGCGCGGCGATCAGGTCGATGTCTAGCTGGGAGGTATCGCCCACCAGACCCAAAATGGTGTGGGCTTCGCCGATGCTGGTGTGGATGATGATGCCCTTGTCCTGGAGCCAGGCGATCAGGCTTTCCAGCTGGTCACGGTTGGGGTTGTGTTTCAAAACGACGATCATAGAGAATCCCTCCTGAAAATGGTCCATGAATAAAAAAACGTCCGCAGCCGGTTGGCTGCGGACGAAGATGGACGGATTGCGATATAGCGCCCCATCAATCACATGCACGTTCAGCACAACCGAAATAAGCCTTACCGTAAAAATAGGTAAAGCTAAAGTAACGGTATTCAGCTGCGAACATGGTGTGATTCATACTGCGTTCCTTTCGGGCACTTTAGATATTTAAAGGATAGCACTCGCAAGGGGAAAAGAAAAGTGACAATTCTGACAAACACGCAGAAAAAATCTGGCGCATTTTCACAGAAAAAACCAATACCCCGCTCAGCCTGCCTGGGGGCACACGCCGGCCATAAGCATGGCAGTGGCCTGGAGAATATACTGCACGTCCCGCTGCATGGAGGACTGGGCGGTCATATACTGCCGGTGCAGCTCCTCAATGGCGGCGGCCAGGTCGGCACGGCGCTGCTGGCTGCGCAGGCTGCGGAAGCGCAGGTACTGGGCAAGGTAGGAGCGCAGATCGTCCTCGTACTGACGGTGGGCGATCAGACTCTCCGGGTAGTTTTCGTTGTGGGGATAGGTGAAAGCGTCAGCCAGGTAGTGGGTGAGCTTGCCCAGAGTATAGTACTGCCACATGGTCCAGTGCTGCCGGTTTTGCAGCTTGGCGATGCGGGAGGCGATATAGGGCTGGGAGTTGGTATAGTTATGTCCCCGGAGCTTGCGGGCCCGCCGGGAGCCCTTCAGATAGGTCAGGGGATTGCAGTCGGGCTGAAAGGAACCAAACAGGAAAGCCAGCTCAAAGCGGCGGGCGGCAAAGCCGTCCTGGGCGGTCAAGAGCGTGGAAGCAAGAAGCTTATGGCTGCGTTTTTGCACAGGGCACCTCCATACCGGTTTTTACAACACCCTGAGTATAGCACGATGGCTTTGGCGGGTGCAAGCAAAAAAATTTAAAATAAATGTTAACAGGATTTTGACGGACGGACAGACGTCCTTGTGTCGAAACGCTGAAAATGGCACCGGGGCGCTTCTTGGGTTTGACTTCCGGCGGGGAAGCCTCTAGAATGAGAGAAACTTTTCGCATAAGTCAGGTGTTGTATCATGAAGATCATTTTGCAAGTGGCGCTGCTGTTCGGCATCTGCTGGCTCAGTCAGTGCGTGGAGGCGGTGCTGCCCTTTGCCCTGCCGGCCAGCATCATCGGCATGGCTGCGCTGCTGGTGCTGCTGGGCGTGGGAATCATCCGCACAGAGCACATTCAGGAAAAGTCCGACTTTCTGCTGGGGAATCTGCCGTTTTTCTTTGTGCCGTCGGTGGTGTCCATTATGAACTATACGGATGTGCTGCGGAGCAATCTGGTGGCGCTGGTGGTGATCTGCCTGGTGTCCACGGTGGTGACCTTTGCCGTCACGGTGTGGGCCGTGCGGCTGACCATCCGGTGGATGGAAAGGGGGAAGCGGTGATGGCGGAGCTGACGTCCTCTCCCTTTTTCGGCATTTCCCTGACGGCCCTTTGCTATGTGCTGGGCGTGAAGATCCAGAAAAAAACGGGCCTTGTGATCTGCAACAGCCTGGTGCTGGCAGCGCTGATGGTCATTGCGGTGCTGACCGTATTCCACATCCCCTATGAGAACTATGATGTGGGCGGCAGCCTCATCAACCTCTTTTTGTCTCCGGCCACCGTGTGCATCGCCATGTCCATTTACGCCCAGCGGGAGACCCTTTTGCGCAATTTGCTGCCGGTGCTGGTGGGGTGCACGGCAGGTGCGGTGGCCTCGGTGGGCTCCATCTGGGTGCTGTGCCGCCTGTTCGGGCTGGACAAGTCCCTGACCGTGTCGCTGCTGCCCAAGTCCGTCACCACCCCCATCGCCACCGCCATCGCCGAAGGCCACGGCGGCATGGTGCCCATCACAGTGGCGGCAGTGATCCTCACAGGCATTGCGGGCAATTTGTGCGCACCGCTGCTCATCCGGCTGACGAGAGCCCGGGGGCCCATGGAAAAGGGCCTGGCCATCGGCGCGTGCAGCCACGCCCTGGGCACGGCCAAGGCCCTGGAGCTGGGCGAGGCGGAGGGTGCCATGAGCGGCATCGCCATCGGCCTTTGCGGCATCGTCACCACCATCCTGGCCCTGTTTTTTGATGTGATCCTCTGACCGTGTCCAGCGCGGAAAAAGCCGCCCGCTCCTTTGGGAGCGGGCGGCTTTTGATGTTTTTGCGGGGTCAGACGGAGAACAGCAGGTCGGAGTACACCGGGAAGGGCCAGTAGTCCTTGGCGGTGAGGGTCTCCAGCTGGTCAGCGATCCGGCGGGCTTCCTGCATATCCGGGGTCAGCACGTCGTGGCTATACACCATGGCAGGCGTGGCCTCGGCGGGCGTGGCGGCAATGTCCCGCTCCAGCTTGCCGCAGATGTCGGAGAGCTGGTCGGCAAGATCCGAGATCTGGGCGGCGGTGGAGGTCTCAAAGCCGCAGGAGATGCCCAGGGACTTCTTCTCCGCCGCCCGGGTGCACAGGGCGCCGGAGTAGGAGGAGACGGCGGGGAGGATCTCGTGGCGGATCATGTTCACCATGGTCTTGGCCTCGATGGAGAGGACCGTGGTGTAGTTTTCAATGTGGATCTCCGCCCGGGCATTGATCTCCCCTTCCGTGTAGATGCCGTGCTTGACGAACAGGTCGATGTTCTTCCGGGCGGTATACATGGGCAGGGCGTCCACGGTGCAGGTGAAGTTGCAAAGACCCCGGCGCTCCGCCTCGGCGATCCAGGCCTCGTCATAGCCGTTGCCGTTGAAGATGATGCGCTGGTGCTCCGTGAAGGTCTTCTTGATGAGGGCCTGCAGGTCCTCCTGGAAGTTCTCGGACTTTTCCAGCTGGTCGGCAAACTGCTCCAGCTCCTCGGCCATGATGGTGTTGAGGGCGATGTTGGGGCCGGAGATGGACTGGGAGGAGCCCAGCATGCGGAACTCGAACTTGTTGCCGGTGAAGGCCATGGGGGAGGTGCGGTTGCGGTCGGTGTTGTCCAGGCTGATGGCCGGCAGCACATCCACGCCGATCTGCAGCGTGCGCTTGCCGGGCTCTTTGAACTCGGTGCCGTGGATGATGGAGTCCACCACCGCGCCCAGCTCGTCGCCCAGGAAGATGGACACCACGGCAGGCGGCGCCTCCAGGGCGCCCAGACGGTGGTCATTGCCGGCGAAGGCCACGGTGGCCCGGAGGAAGTCCTGGTATTCGTCCACGCCCTTGACGAAGGCCGCCAGGAAGAGGAGGAACTGGGCGTTCTGCCGGGGGGTGGAGCCGGGACGGAAGAGGTTTTTGCCCGTGTCGGTGCCCAGGGACCAGTTGTCGTGCTTGCCGGAGCCGTTGACGCCGGCAAAGGGCTTTTCATGGAGCAGGCAGACCAGGTCGTGGCGGTCGGCCACCTTCTTCATCATCTCCATGGTCAGCTGGTTTTTGTCGCAGGCGTCGTTGGCGTCCGTATAGATGGGGGCCATCTCGTGCTGGGAGGGGGCGGCCTCGTTGTGCTTGGTCTTGCTGAGTACGCCCAGGGCCCACAGCGTCTCGTCCAGGTCCTTCATGTAGGCTGCCACACGGGGCTTGATGGCACCGTAGTAGTGGTCATCCAGCTCCTGGCCCCGGGGGGGCTTGGCGCCGAAGAGGGTGCGGCCGGTCATCCGCAGGTCCATCCGCTTGGCGTACAGGGCCTTGTCGATGAGGAAGTACTCCTGCTCGGGACCCACCTGGGGGATGACCCGCTTGGTCTCCGTGTCGCCGAACAGACGCAGGATGCGCACGGCCTGGCGGCTCACCTCGTCCATGGACCGCAGCAGGGGCGTCTTTTTATCCAGGGCCTCACCGCCGTAAGAGCAGAAGATGGTGGGGATGCAGAGGGTGCCCTCCTTGATGAAGGCGAAGGAGGTGGGGTCCCAGGCGGTGTAGCCCCGGGCCTCGAAGGTGGCCCGCAGGCCGCCGGAGGGGAAGGAGGAGGCGTCGGACTCGCCGCGCACCAGCTCTTTGCCGGAAAACTCCATCATGATCTTGCCGCCGCCCACGGGGGAGATGAAGCCCTCGTGCTTTTCCGCGGTGATGCCGGTCATGGGCTGGAACCAGTGGGTGAAATGGGTGGCGCCCTTTTCCACGGCCCACTGCTTCATGGCCTCCGCAATCTCGTTGGCGGTGGCCAGGTCCAGCGACGTGCCGTCGGTGATGCATTTTTTCCAGGAGCTGTAAGACGCGGTGGAAAGCCGGTCTTTCATGGTCTCTTCATTGAAAACCATGCTCCCGAACAGTTCGGGAAGCTTGGGTGTGGTGCTCATACGTTCATCCTCCTCTGTTTCTTACTATAAAGAGTACCATAAAATCGCCGGAACGCAATGGGTAATACCTATAAAAATCGCGGCTTTCACTTCCCGCTCTCGCCGTAGTTTGACAAACACCGGGCGGAGGGATCGTCCACGTCGCAGCCGGGCCAGCTGCGGTTGGGCATCCAGTAGCCGCAGATCATGGCTGCCTGGCCGGGATAGTATTTTTCAAAGATCTCCCGGTAGAGGAGGCTCTCCTTGGTAAAGGGCGTGCAGTAGGCGTACTTCCAGCGCCGGGCCTCGAACTCCGCGTCGGTGTACCGCTCCTCGGCGTAAGCCTTCAGATCATCCACCATGGAGTGGCCCACGGCGTCGGAGAAGGCGGCTTTCTGGCGCCAGAGGATGGAGTCGGGCAGCAGGTGGTCCTTTTCAAAGGCGTGGCGCAGCAGGTACTTGCCCATGCCGTAGGTGTTGCGCTTCATGGCCGGGTCGATGGACATGACGTACTTGACAAAATCCAGGTCGCCGAAGGGGACCCGGGCCTCCAGGGAGTTGACGGAGATGCACCGGTCGGCCCGCAGCACGTCGTACATGTAAAGCTCCTCCACCCGCTTTTTGGATTCCTGCTGGAAGGCCTCGTCGCTGGGGGCGAAGTCCGTGTACTTGTAGCCGAACAGCTCGTCGGAGATCTCGCCGGTCAGCAGCACCCGCACGTCCGTGCGCGCATGGATGGCCTTGCAGCAAAGGTACATGCCGATGCTGGCCCGGATGGTGGTGATGTCCCAGGTGCTAAGCAGGGCGATGACCTCCTCCAGGGCGTCCAGGACCTCCTGACGGGTCATGGTGACCTCCATGTGGTCGGCGCCGATGTAGTCGGCGGCCTCCCGGGCGTACTTGAGGTCGATGGGGTCGGTGTCCATGCCGATGGCAAAGGTGCGGATGGGCTTGCCCAGCACCCGGCCGGCGATGGCGCACACCAACGAGGAGTCCAGTCCGCCGGAGAGCAGGAAGCCCAAGGGGGCGTCCGCATCCAGCCGCTTATCCACGGCGGCGATGAGCCGGTCCCGGATGCCCTTGCACACCGTGTCCAGATCGCCGCGGATATAGTGGTCCACCTTCGTCAGGTCGGCGTAGCGAACGAACTTGCCGTGGGCGTAGTAGTGACCCGGGGGGAAGGGGCAGATCTCGGCGCACAGGCCCACCAGGTTTTTGGCCTCGCTGGCAAACACGATGCCGCCGTCGGTGTCATAGCCGTAGAACAGCGGGCGGATGCCGATGGGGTCCCGGGCGGCGATGAGCTCACCGGAGGCACCGTCGTAGAGGATGAGGGCGAACTCCGCGTCCAGCATGGCGAACATGTCCAGGCCGTGCTCGTGGTACAGAGGCAGCAGCACCTCGCAGTCGCTGCCGCTTTGGAATGTGTAGCCCTGCTCCATCAGCTGCCGCTTCAAAGCGCGGAAGCCGTAGATCTCCCCGTTGCACACCACGTAGTCCCCGCCCAACTGGAACGGCTGCATGCCAGCCTCCGTCAGGCCCATGATGGCCAGCCGCTGGAAGCCCAGGTAGCCGGTGGGCGTCTCGAGGATGCGGGCCATGTCGGGGCCCCGGGAATGGGTGCGCTCAAAGTAGGGGCGGATCTGGGATACGGAGCGGGTCTTCTTGGAAAAGCCGATGATGGAACACATAAAAAAGCACCTCCGGAAATAAAAAACGCAGCCTTCTCCTAAAAATTTTAGGACGAATAGCTGCGATCCGCGGTGCCACCTAATTTGCCCCCGTAAGGGCCCCTTTCCCGGCTCTATCAAGCCTGTGTGATGTAACGGTCACAACCCGTCGCACCTACTGGCGGTCTCCCGCGTTCGGATTGCGGCTCCGGAGTGTTCTTCCCGCGAGTTCTTTGGTACGGGGTTTCCACTCTCCCCCGCTCACTGGCCCGGAACGCCCGCGGTACTTTTCTCCATCAACGCTGTTGGCTATGAATTTTTGATGGTTGGAGTGTACCACGGCGGCCGGGGCGGTGTCAACGGCAAATAAAACAAACCTGCCGCCGGTTTCCCCGGCGGCAGGAGAGAAAAAATCATCGTTTTGCACAAGGACACTTGTCCGCGCTGAGAGGATGGCCCTTACAGGGCGATGTCCGGCGTGTCCTGCGCAGCCTGGTCCAGCAGGGGGCGGACCTTAAGAAGGAACGCGTCCACCTGGCTGGGGCAGCGGCCGATGTAGGCAGAGGGAGTGAGCACGGCTTCCATTTCCGCCTCCGTCATGCCGAAGGCGGGCTCGGCGGCCAAACGGCTCAGAAGGTCGCACTTTTCGCCCTCCTTCATGCGGGCGGTGGCGGCCATGGAGCACTGGCGGATGATCTCGTGGAGGGCCTGGCGGTCGCCGCCCCGCTTGACGGCTTCCATCATCAGGTTCTCCGTGGCGATGAAGGGCAGGTACTCCCGCACGGTGGCTTCCACCACCTTTTCGTTCACATGCAGCCCGTCGGTGACGTTCTGGCAAAGGCGCAAAATGGCGTCGGCGCACAAAAAGCCCTCCGGCATGGAAATGCGGCGGTTGGCGGAGTCGTCCAGCGTCCGCTCCATCCACTGGACGGAGGCGGTCATGGGGGCGTTCATGGCGTCGGCCATGAGATACCGGGCCAGGGAGCAGATGCGCTCGCAGCGCATGGGGTTGCGCTTGTAGGCCATGGCGGAAGAGCCGATCTGGTTTTTCTCAAAGGGCTCCTCCACCTGCCGGTCGTGCTGGAGAAGGCGAATGTCGTTGGCCATGCGGTAGCAGCTCTGGGCGATGGCGGACAGGCACGAGAGGATGCGGCTGTCCACCTTGCGGGGATAGGTCTGGCCGCACACGTCAAAGCACTTGTCAAAGCCGAACTCGGCGCTGATCTGCCGGTTCATCTCGTCGATCTTGGCCTCGTCCCCGTCAAAGAGGTCCAGGAAGCTGGCCTCCGTGCCGGTGGTGCCCCGGCAGCCC
>CABQCB010000083.1 GCA_902462475.1 uncultured Oscillibacter sp.
GGCGGGAGTGCGGTGGGCGCTGAGAATGTGGGCTTCATAGGGGATGTCCAGCTCACGGAGCTGGGCGCAGGCTCCTTTGACCACCGGCCAGTCGGAGTCGGAGCCCATGATGACGGCAACTTTTTTCATGTAAAATCCTCCTGCGTAGAGATTTACAGTTTTTTGCGCATGACGGTGTGGCGGAAAAAGCCGTCGGCAAAGTATTCGCGGGAACAAAAGACCGGCTTTCCGTCGATATCGAAATCCACCTCGTCCATCTGCAGCAGCGGTGTGCCCGGCTGGATCTGGAAGATCTCCGACAGAGCCTCGTCCGCCACGATGGGCTTGAGGTCCGTCAGGTCCATGTAGGGGTAGACGCCGCAGAACTGCTGGAGGAAGTGGAAGATGGGCAGCTTGAGATCCTTGATGGTGTAAGAGCCCTTGGCCAGGGATTTTTCCACCACGTCCTCGCAGTAGATGGCGGGGCGGCCGTCGGCGGTGCACAGCCGGGCCACCCGGATCACCGGCGTGCCCTGGGGGATCTGCAGCTGGCGGGAGACGGTCTCATCGGCGGTGTCATCGCTGACGTGGACGTAGGCCACGGCCGGCTGGAATCCGCTCTGGCGGATCATGTCCAGAAATTCCACCTCGATGTCCATGCGGGTCTGGGCGTTGAGCACGTGGCGGTTGATGATGGTGCCCACGCCGTGGCGGCGGGTGATGAAGCCCTCCCGCTCCAAAGAGGCCAGGATATCCCGCAGCTGTGTGCGGCTGATGCCCAGCTTCTCCGCCAGGACGCTTTCCCGGGGCAGACGTTCACAGTCGGCATACTCGCCACTTTTCATGTCCCGCAGCAGTTGGGCGCGGATGGACTTGGACTGGGAGGGATGGGTACTCATGGAATTCACCTCTGAAAAATGGTATTACCATTAAAGGTCATACCTATTGTATCCAATTTGGACAGTGCCTGCAATTGGCAAATTTGACAGTTTGCGTCCCTCACGGGCAAAACATCCTCGTAGAGTAGCCGAAAGGCGGGCGCGAGAAAAATTTATGTAATTTCACGGTGGACATTTGTCCACGAATCGGTATAATAGAAAATCAACGGAACCGGAGGCGTCCGCCTTTGCGGCGCGGGCGGCGGGCTTCACATCAGGCCGCTGCCTGCCGGCAGCCGGACAATATGGAAAATGGAATGGAATGAGACAATGAAAAACATCGTACTGATCGGCATGCCCGGCACGGGCAAGAGTGTCGTGGGCCGGGCACTGGCGGCGCGGCTGGACTATGATTTCGTGGACCTGGATGATTTGATCGTGGAGCGGGCGGGCAAGACCCTGCCCCAGATTTTGCGCCAGGACGGGCTGGAGGCCTTTTACGCGCTGGAGTCGGACGTGGGCATGGCCCTGGACCGGGAGAACACGGTGGTGGCCACCGGCGGCAGCATGGTGCTCTATCCCAAGGCCATGGAGCATCTGCGGAAAAACGGCGTCACTGTCTGGCTGGAAACGCCCCTGCACCAGATCGACGACCGCATGCCGGAGGACCTGACGGACCGGGGCATCGCGGCGCCGGCAGGCATGACGCTGCGGCAGATCTACGAAGAGCGCCAGCCCCTGTATGCCCAGTACGCCGATGTGATCGCCGTCAGCCTGGACGGAGCGGAGGAGACGGCCCAGCAGGTGCTGAGTCTGCTGCGGACCGTGGACATCCGCCTTTGAATCAATAAAAGCAGAACAAACGCCGCCGCGGAAGGTTCCGCGGCGGCGTTTTTTTATTGGGCTTTCCCGGTGAGCCAGGCACAGGCGGCCAGGGCGGCCACGGCCCCGTCGGCGCAGGCGGTGGTCAGCTGGCGCACGGACTTTGCCCGGCAGTCCCCGGCGGCAAAAATGCCGTCTCTGCCGGTGCGGCAGTCCTCCCCGGCGGGCAGGAAGCCCCCTTCGTCCGCAAGGCCCAGCTGACGGCTGAGCGCGTCCTGAGGCTGCTGTCCCACAGCTTCAAAGAGGCCGGAGACGGGCAGCGTTTCCAGGCGGCCGTCCGGATGGCGCACTGTCAGGGACGCCAGGGCGCCGTCCCGGTCCGCAAGGCCGGTGACCTCCGCTTCCAGAAGGAAGGACACATTTTCCCTCTGTTTCAGGGCATCCAAAAGGATAGGGTCGCCCCGGAAGGCGGCGCGCCGGTGGATGAGGGTCACATGGCGGCAGAGGTCAGAGAGGAACAGGGCGTCCTGCAAGGCGGTGTTGCCCCCGCCGCACACGGCCACGTCTTTGCCCTGGTAGAAGGCTCCGTCGCATACAGCGCAGTAGGAGACGCCGGCGAGGGTATCCTCTCCCGGAAGGCCCAGGGAACGATGCTTCATGCCGGTGGCCAGAATGAGGGCGGCGCAGTCGTAGGCACCGTAGTCGGTGACCACGGTCTTGACGGCACCGTCGGTGATCTCTTTTACCTCCTCCAGCTCCAGCCGGGCGCCCAAGGCTTCCACCTGGGAGAAAAGCCGGTCGGCCAGCTCTGCCCCGGAGATGGCGGCAAAGCCGGGGAAGTTCTCCACCTTGGGGGCGGAGGCGATCTGTCCGCCAAAGCCCTCCTTTTCCAGCACCAGCACGGACTTGCCGGCCCGGCGGGCGTAGACGGCGGCGGTGAGACCGGCGGGGCCTCCGCCGACGATAATGATGTCAAAAAACTCGCGCATACGATCTCCTTTCGCCCCGGGAAACAAAACAGGAGGGGCGGGCCCTCCTGTTTTTTGCCGCTTACCGGGTGGCGGCGTATTTTTTAATAACGGAGGCGTTGACCAGCTTTTCCACCTGGTCGCCGTGGCGGACGATGAGAGTGGGGGCCTGCTGGATGCCGTACTGGCTCACCAGGTCCATGTGCTCGCTGACGTCGCAGACCTCATAGGAAAGGCCGGCCTTGTCCAGCTCGTTTTTGGCGATCTTGCAGTTGGGGCAGGTCTTGGTGGTGAAGAGATAGAGCCCGTCGGCGCTGCCCGGCGCGGCGGATGCGGAAGCCGTGCCGGGATCGGAGACGGTGGCTTCCCGGTCGCACAGACGGCGGCCCTCCAGGTGGGAATTGGCCACGTCGTACTCCCGGCGGTCCTTGAACTCCTGGACCTTGCCGTCGTTCCAGTTCTGGACGGGGCGGTAGTAGCCGGTGATGCGGCTCCACACCTCGCAGGGCTTGCCGCACTTGGGGCACACGGTGTGCTCGCCGGAGAGATAGCCGTGTTCCTGGCAGATGGAGTAGGTGGGAGACATGGTGTAGTAGGGCAGCTTAAAGTTCTCGGCGATCTTGCGCACCAGGTCGGCGGCAGCCTTCCAGTCCGGCAGCTTCTCACCCAGGAAGGCGTGGAACACGGTGCCGGAGGTGTAGAGGGTCTGCAGCTCGTCCTGGATGGCCAGAGCGTCGAAGATGTCGGCGGTGTAGCCCACGGGCAGGTGGGAGGAGTTGGTGTAGTACGGGGTGTCGCCGGGGTTCTTGGCGGCGGTGATGATGTCCGGGTACTTCTCCACATCGTGCTTGGCAAGGCGATAGGTGGTGGACTCGGCGGGGGTGGCCTCCAGGTTGTAGAGGTCGCCGTAGAGCTCCTGATAATCGGAAAGGCGCTCGCGCATGTGGTTCAAAACATCCTTGGCGAAGGCCTGGGTCTCGGGATGGGTCAGGTCCTTGCGCAGCCACCGGGCGTTGAGGCCCACCTCGTTCATGCCGATGAGGCCGATGGTGGAGAAGTGGTTTTCAAAGGTGCCCAGGTAGTATTTGGTGTAGGGATAGAGGCCTGCATCCATGAGCCGGGTGATGACCGTGCGCTTGATCTTCAGGGAACGGGCGGCGATGTCCATGATCTTGTCCAGCCGCTGATAGAACTCCTCCGGCGTCTTGGAGAGGTAGGCGATCCGGGGCAGGTTGATGGTGACCACGCCCACGGAGCCGGTGGACTCGCCGGAGCCGAAGTAGCCGCCGGACTTTTTCCGCAGCTCCCGGAGGTCCAGCCGCAGACGGCAGCACATGGAGCGCACGTCGGAGGGCTCCATGTCGGAGTTGATGTAATTGGAGAAGTAGGGGGTGCCGTACTTGGCGGTCATCTCGAAGAGCAGGCGGTTGTTCTCCGTGTCGGACCAGTCGAAGTCCTTGGTGATGGAGTAGGTGGGGATGGGGTACTGGAAGCCGCGACCGTTGGCGTCGCCCTCGGTCATGATCTCGATGAACGCCTTGTTCACCATGTCCATTTCCTTCTTGCAGTCTCCGTAGGTGAAGTCCTGCTCCTTGCCGCCCACGATGGCGGGCAGGTTTTCCAGGTCACGGGGCACGGTCCAGTCCAGGGTGATGTTGGAAAACGGCGCCTGGGTGCCCCAGCGGGAGGGGGTATTCACGCCGAAGACGAAGGACTGGATGCACTGCTTGACCTCCTTCTGGGTGAGCTTGTCCACCTTCACGAAGGGGGCAAGATACGTATCAAAGGAGGAAAACGCCTGGGCACCGGCCCACTCGTTTTGCATGATGCCCAGGAAGTTCACCATCTGGTTGCAGAGGGTGGAAAGGTGGCTTGCGGGGGTGGAGTTGATTTTGCCGGGGATGCCCAGACCCTGCTGGATCAGCTGCTTGAGGCTCCAGCCGGCGCAGTAGCCGGTGAGCATGGAGAGGTCGTGCAGGTGGATGTCGCCGTCCTTGTGGGCCTTGGCGATCTCCTCGTCATAGATCTCGCTGAGCCAGTAGTTGGCGGTGATGGCGCCGGAGTTGGACAGGATCAGTCCGCCCACGGAGTAGGTGACGGTGGAGTTCTCCTTCACCCGCCAGTCGTTGATCTGCAGGTAGTTGTCCACCAGGTCCTTGTAGTCCAGCACGGTGGACTTGAGGTTGCGCACCTTCTCCCGCTGCTTGCGGTAGAGAATGTAGGCCTTGGCCACGTCCGCGTAGCCCGCCTTGGAGAGGATGTTCTCCACGCTGTCCTGGATGTCCTCCACGGAGATCTGCCCGTCATGGATCTTGTCCTGATAATCGGCGGTGACCTTCAGGGCCAGCAGGTCGATGATGTCTTCATTGTAGGCTTTGTTGGTGGCCTCGAAGGCCTTGGTGATGGCGGTGCTGATTTTGGACAGATTGAAGTCCGTGACCTTCCCGTCCCGTTTGACAACTTGATACATGGTTCGACCCGCTTTCTCTAAAGTATAAATCATAGATGCCGGAGGTTCCGGCACAGCGGCGCCGCAGTGCCGCCCAAAGATTCCGAATTTTATTGTACCACAAGACCTATGGAAGTCAATTAGATTAAAACACTATATATAGTGCGCATTTTCAGCGTTTTGCCAATACACAAACGAGGCCTCACTCCACGCCCCGCAATTGAACTTCTCCGAAAAAGGGCTTTGCCAGGGCCTGGAAGCCGTGGAGCTCTTCGGGGGTGAAACCGGAAAAGCCCTGGGAGATCAGGCTGCCGGAGTCCACGAAATTCTGTAAAAAGTACCGGGGGGCGCCTTCAAGCCAGCGGCCGATGGCGAGGATATCGTCGGTGGTGCGGAACTCGTAGTCCACTCCGGTCTCGCGCAAAAGGGCGATGCTCTCCCGGATGGGGGTCAGATCCAGGCCGGGGATGCCCACGGTCTGCGGATATTTTTCCGGGCTGTTTTTGATGTCCATAGCCACGTAGTCCACCAGCCTGTCCCGAAGGAGCTGCTCCAGCCGGCCGGGAAAGCAGCCGTTGGTGTCCAGCTTCACGGCGAAGCCCAGCTCCCGCACCCGGCGCAGAAAATCCCCGGCGCCGTCGTGGAGCAACGGCTCACCGCCCGAGAGGACCACCCCGTCCAAAAGCCCCCGGCGGCGGGAGAGAAAGTCCAGTATGTCCGCCTCCCTCAGATGCTCGGCCTGGTCCGGGTGGAGCACCAGCACCGCGTTATGGCAGAAGGGACAGCGCAGGTTGCACCCGCCGGTAAACACGGTGGCGGCCAGCTTGCCCGGATAGTCCACCATCGCCAGCTTTTGCAGTCCGGAAAATTCCATGGAAGTTCCTCCAAAATACACAAGATATTGATAGTGTACACCTCTTTGACCACAAGAACAAGAGAGGCGGGAAAAAGAAAAAATTTCCGGCACCGGGGTCGGTCAGGACAGAATAAAAATTCATTAAAAATTTTTAGATAAAATGGAAAATTCAGGCTCACCAGGCGGCTGAAATTCTATGGAACCATGCATTGCGCAGGGGGGTGGATTTCCGTATAATGGCACTCAGCGCACGGGAAAAACCGTGTGAAATCGGATAAGGGGCCCTGCCCCTGAAAAGGAGATCGAAAATGAAAAAAACAGTCACCATGGCGCTGACCCTCACGATGCTGCTGGCGATGCTTACCGGCTGCGGCGCCACCAATGACACACCGGCTGACAATGCCGAGGAACCCAAGACTGCTGAGAACTTCAGCGATGAGATGAAAATCCCCTATGCGGTGGATCTGTCCCCGGAAGACGGCGCGGATTCGGTGGAGCGGCAGGGAGACCATGAAAACTCCCCCTATTTTGCCCATCCCGACGTCTACAACATGGAATCCACGGATACCCTGACGGTGCTCCACAACTTCAAGACCCAGCAGCAGACCAGTGAGTGGTCCTGCGGCGTGACCTCCGCCCTCATGGTGCTGGAGTGGTATGACAAGCTGGGCGACTGGAACGAGGAGTCCCTGGCGGCCCTGCGCCACTCTCTGGACGGCACGGAGCTGGAGGGCTATCCCGGAACCACGTTGGACCAGGCCATGGACATCTTCAACGGCGTGGGCGGTTTCGATATGATTACCACCTATGACTATCCCGACGGCATCTGGGTGGACGATATTCAGGGCTGGCTGGCGGAAGGCAAGCCCATCATGGTGGCCTGGAACGACTGGGGCGGCCACTGGCAGGTGATCGTGGGCTACGACACCATGGGCACGGAGACCACCCAGGACGACGTGATCCTGGTGGCGGACCCCTACGATACCACCGACCACAACCAGGATGGCTACGGCATCTACGGTGCCGAGCGCTTCCTCTATAACTTCACCATGTACAATGCATTCCCCGAAGAAGAGGGCGGCAACGACTATCTGTTCATCGTGGCCAGCCCCGCGGAGGCGTAAGGGAAGAGGCGACGGAGCGGCTTTGTGCCGCCCTCTTCCCGCCGCAGCGCGGCGGCGCGCCGGAAAGCGCGGCAAGCGTTTTTCATGGAAAAACCTTGGTGGGGCCGGGCTATGCCTGGCCCCACATGCCTTTTATGGGATCCCGGCACGCTCTGGGTGCCGGGACGGGCGGCAACGACTATCTGTTCATCGTGGCCAGCCCTGCGGAGGCGTAAGGGGAGAGGCGACGGAGCGGCTGTGTGCCGCCCTCTTCCCG
>CABQCB010000084.1 GCA_902462475.1 uncultured Oscillibacter sp.
CAGCGAAGATACGCCGGGGAAAACGCCGCTTCCTCCTCTGCCTCCCAGTCCTGCCGGCACTCCTGCCAGCACGCCTCCGCCAGCGCCGCAGCCAGCAGTGCGTCAAACTCCCGCTTTTCATTCATAGCAGTATCCCTCCCGCTCCATGGCCTCCAGCAGCAGCTTTCTGCCCCGCTGCACCCGGGTAGACACCGTGGACTCCTTCATCCCCAGACGGCGGGCAATGGCCTGGTTGCTCTCCTCCATCACATATTTGAGCTCCAGCACCCGCCGGTACGCCTCCGGCAATGACAAGATCAGCGCCACCAGCCGCCGGTACTCGCTCTCGCCGTTCTCCGGCGCCGGGGGATTCCACTCCTGGGGCATGGACGCCGTCCACCGCTCCTTTTTCAAAAGGTCCAGCGCCGCGTTTTTGGCCGCTACCGCCAGGTATTTTCCCGCGCTCTCCCACTCCAGATTCCGCACCCGCTCCCAGTTGCGCAGCACCTGGAGCCATGCCTGCTGTGCCGCGTCCTCCGCCTGGGCCGGGTTTGCCAGGATCTTCAGTGCCACGGCATAGAGCCGTTTTTCATAGGCCTCGTAGAGCAGGGTGAACCGTTCCCGGTCCTCCTCCGTGCTCAGCATGGCCAGGTACATCGTCAGCAATGCAACCGCCTCCCGTTCAAATCCCAGAATTTCTCTGCCTCAACAACGACTGTGCGGCCCTCCGCATCTCACTCTTGCCGCAAAATTTTTTCTCCGTCCGGCACGCCGGGCGCTTCTACTTATAAATAGGGAGCCGGACGGGTGATCCGTCCGGCTCCCTTTGCATCAGGTTCAAAGATCCCCAAACATTTTTTTCAGTTCTTCAATATACCGCCGCGTCAGCGGATGCAGCTCCTGCTTTTTCCGGGTGACATAGTAGTGGGCCAGCACACAGTCCTCCCCCTTGAGGGGAATGGAGGAAAAGCGATAGTGCTCCGGGTGGCGCCACCGGGTGGAACTGATGAAAAATCCGTCCGTATGGGCCACGATGTCCTGGCTGGCGGCACTGTCATTGATGGAGATCACGCACTTGGGCGGCGTCTGGAACAGCTCCTGGATGGACTGGGAGGAATCGTCGTAGAATTTGCCGAAGTTCTCCTGGTTCTCCGCGATCACATAGGGATAGTCGGTGATATGGTCCTCCAGGGGCCGGGGCGCCCCCTCCTCCAGGGCCGGGTGATCATCCCGCATGACGATGCTGATATGACTTTCTCCCAGCAGCCCGTAATCCAGGTTTTTCACGCTGCACAGCCGGGCGATCCGCTGCTGGTGGGATTTCATTAAAAAAACCACTCCCAGATCGGAGCGGCAGTCCTGCACATCGTCCAGCACGTCGTTGAACGACTGCTTTTTCAGCCGGATATAGATCGGTCCCCCGTATCCGTTGGCAATGTGGGGCCAGAGCCTTGTAATGGGATAGCTGAGGAAATAAGAGCGCATGGACGAGACGCTGAAATACTCCTTGCGGAAATGGCTGGTGGCATACAGCTGCTCCACGAAGTCCTTCTTGTCCATGATCTCCTTGGCGTAGCTGAGGAACTCCCGCCCCTCCTCTGTGACGGACACGCCCTTTTTCGTCCGCAGGAAGATGCGGATGCCCAGTTCCTCCTCCAGCGCCTTGATGCTGTTGCTGACATTGCTCTGGGATGTATACAGTTGCTCGGCGGCCTTATTGATGGACTCGCATCTGGCCACCTCCACCACAAAGCTCAGCTGCTGAAATGTCATAACGCCCTCCTAGGTAAAGCCCGGGACGGTCGGGTGCGGCGGCGGGTCAAATTGGAATAAATATACATTTTATCCAAATCGCATCCATTCCGCTCTTCTCAGCGGGCCGGCCGGGTCCCAGACCAGCCGGATCCTCCGCGCCCGAAGGTCCATATCAAATCCATATAATTACTAATGAAAATAACATATAAGCGCCTTTGTTGTCAATGTGCTACAATAAAAGACAAGAATCCACAGCCCAAAAACACCGTGGTTTTTTCACCATTCCGGCGGGATTTCCCTACGCCTGGCCGCTTTTTGCATAATGTGTATATTGCTGTATGCATAAAGCGCACCGCGCACCGTCCTGCCGCACAATGGAACGGCGGGGCTCTTGTCTTCACGACCCTGCCGCAGACGCATTTCCGGTCGAACCGCAACAATATGAACGGAGGGAACTCAAATGTTGAAATTTGCAATCATCGGCGCCGGCGCCGGCGGTCAGAGCATGGCCGCCATTCTCACCAGTCAGGGCCACAGCGCAAAGCTGTATGACATCGACAAGGAGAAGATTCGCCTTTTGAAAGAGCGCGGAACGATCCGGGTCTCCGGCGTGATCGAGTGCGAAGCCGCCCCGGAGCTCATCACCGACAGCATGGAAGAGGTCATGACGGACGCGGACGTGGTGATGGTGGTCTCCACCACCGACGCCCACCGGAGCATCGCCCTGGCATGCAAGCCCTACCTCAAGGACGGCCAGATCTTCATGCTCAACCCCGGCCACTGCGGCGGCGCGCTGGAGGTGGCCAACATCCTGCGGGGCGAGAACGGCTGCGGCAAGGACCTTATCATTGCGGAGGCCGGCGACCTGATGTACGGCTGCCGCAGCTACGAGGTGGGCGATATCCTGCACACCGGCCTGAAGGTGCACGTGCCCGTGGCCACGCTGCCCGCCAGCGACGTGGGCCGTCTGCTGGATGTACTGGGTCCCATCTTCCCCTGCCTCCAGCCCGCCGCCAACGTGCTGGAGACCGGCTTTGAGGGTGCCGGCGCCATGCTGCACCCCATCCCCAGCCTGATGAACGTGAACAAAATGGATCTGGGCCAGAGCTATGATTACTACATGGAGGGCATCACGCCCCATGTGGCCGACATCATCTCCGCCTGCGACAAGGAGCGGGTGGCCGTGTGCCGGGCGCTGGGTGTGGACGCGCTGGCCCTGGGCGACATGCTGGTCAAGACCTACAAGCTGGAGCCCAAGGAGACGCTGTACGATCTGATCCAGAGCATCGATTCCTACCGGGCGCTGCGCAACCCCACCAATACCCGCCACCGCTTCATCGTGGAGGACACCATGTGCGGTCTGGTGCCCCTGGCCTCTGTGGGCCACGCTCTGGGCATCCCCACTCCCATGATGGACGCCTTCGTCAACATCGCCAGCGCCGTGTGCGGCCGGAACTTCTGGGAGGAAGGCCGTACGGCGGAAAAGCTGGGCTTTGCCGGAAAGACCCTGGACGAGATCCAGGCAATGGTCCGCTGAGACAGACGGAGGAACACGGCATGAATGTTCTGGACGCCATGCAGGCGCGCAGGAGCGTGCGCAGATACCTGCCCAAGCCCGTGGAGGAGGAAAAGCTGGAAAAGGTGCTGGAGGCGGTCCGCCTGACCCCCTCCCGGCACAACGAGCAGAATATCCGGGTGATCGTGGTGCAGGACGCCCAGCGCAAGCACGCCCTCCGCACCCAGGCCAACACCCAGGAAATGGTGGAGCAGGCCGGCGCGGTGCTGGTGCTGTGCGCCACCGACCAAACGGACTTCGTCATGCCCTGCGGGCAATACGGATATGTGGTGGATATGTCCCTGGCCACAGGCTTTGTGCTGCTGGAGGCCGCCGAGCAGGGGCTGGACACCTGCATCGTCTGCGCGTTTGAGGAAAGCGCCGTCAAAAAGGTGCTGGAGATCCCGGACCACGTCCGGGTGGTCTCCATGGTCGTACTGGGATATGGGGACGATCCCTCTCCCCGCAAGGAGAAAAAGCCCCTGGAATCGCTCGTTTCCCGGGAGCGGTTTTGATATGGCAGTACCCGACTGTGCTTCGGTATTGTAAAAATTCAAAAAGGAGAAGAGATGTATGAAAAAGAAGCTATCGAAGATCCTTGCCGCGATCCTTTGCGTCTGCACACTGACCGCCTGCGGCAGCGGCGGCCAGGAGTCCACGCCGGAGGGGGAGTCCGCCGCAAAAGACACCCTCACCATCGCCACCCAGGCCGACATGGGCGATAAGGACCCCATCAACGGCATCACCACCAACGATACCATCAAGATCAAGGCTCAGGTCTACGAAACGCTGATCGAGCGCACCGTTCCCGAACAGGAGTACAAGCCTCTGCTGGCCGAGAGCTGGGAGTTCAACGACGACGCTACGGAGCTGACCATCACCCTGCGCGAGGGCATCACCACCCACAACGGTGAGACGCTGACCTCCGAGGACTGCCTCTTCTCCCTGGGCCTGCTGCGCGAGAGCGCCAATAAGTCCGTCACCGACCACATGGATCTGGAAAACAGCTACATTGTGGATGACCGGACGTTCGTCATCGTCATGGACGAGCCCTACATGCCCGTCATCGCCAACTTGTCCTACCCCACCTGCGTCATGGTCAGCAAAAAGGGCTATGAAGAGGGCAACGGCGACTGGGCCAACATGGACATCGGCACCGGCCCCTACACCTGGGGCGAGTGGTCCATCGGCAGCAGCGTGAAGCTGACCGGCTTTGACAACTACTACGTGGAGGGCCAGCCCGCCATCAAGAACGTGGAGTTCAAGGTCATCTCCGAGGACGGCAACCGTTACATCGAGGTGGAGACCGGCGGCGCCGACCTGTGCTACAACCTCTCCGGCGTGGATATCGAGGCCGCCTCCAACAACCCGGACGTGGAAGTGTTCCGCGAGTACACCATGGATAACTGCTACCTGGGCTTCAACCTGCGCGAAGAGCCCTTCAACGACGTGCGGGTGCGCCAGGCCATCGCCCACGCGCTGGACATCGAGGGCGCCTGGAACGTGTGCATGGACGGCGTGGGCCAGCCTGCCAAGGGCCTGCTGCCCGACAATATCACCGACTCCATCGCCAAGACCGACTCTCCCTATCATGTGGACTATCCCGTCTACGAGTACAATCTGGACAAGGCCAGAGAGCTGCTGGCTGAGGCCGGCTATCCCGACGGCTTCTCCTGCCGCTATCACGTGGGCCACATGGCGGTCCGCCAGGCCTACGGCGAGTTCTTCGCCAACGCCCTGGCCCAGATCGGCATCGATGTAGAGATCGTGGCCCTGGACGCCGCCACCAACTCCCAGGCCCTGAAGGTGGAGCACAACTTCGACATCTACACCTGGGGCATTGCCGCCACCAACGGCGACATCGACTTTGCCAACCGCTTCTTCTACACCGATAACGCCAACAACATCTTCGGTTACAGCGATCCCGAGATGGACGAGATGATCACCGCCGCCGCCATGGAGAGCGACAGCGCCAAGCGCAGCGAGCTGAACGCCGCCATCCAGCAGAAGGCTCTGGACGAGTGCATCATCGTTCCCATCTACCAGCAGGAGGACATCCACTGCCACTCCGCCGACCTGGAAGGCTTCCGCAACGGTGCCTATCAGGCGCCCCTGCTGAAGTACTGCTACTTCGCGTAAGCCCTGGTTCCTCTGTGCGCTGATCCAAAGCGGGGCCGGAGAGGGGCGAATGATCCCGTGTATCGTTCGCCTCTCCCGGCCTTCCATGTCACGACTGTACCTATGCGGGAAATCCACTTCGGTTCCCGCGACGCTTGAATGAGGGAAACTATGCTGAAATATATCATTAAACGGCTGTTGTGGATCATCCCGGTTTTGTTTGGCGTGGCCATCGTTGTTTTCACCATTCTCTATTTCTCCCCCGGCGACCCGGCCTATCTGGCCCTGGGTGACAACGCCACCCCTGAGGCCGTGGAGGCCTACCGGGTCGAAATGGGGATCGACGGCACCTATTGGGAGCGGCTGGGCCGCCTGCTGACCGGCATGCTCCACGGTGACCTGGGTCTTTCTTTCCGCTCCAAAACGCCGGTCATGGACGAGCTGCTCGTTCGTTTCAAGGTCACCTTCAACATCTCCGCCTGGAGTATCGTACTTGGCATCATACTGGGAATATTCTTCGGCATCGTCTCAGCCCTGAAGCAAAACAGCATCTGGGATACCCTGTCCACAGGCTGCGCCCTGTTTGGTATCTCCATGCCCATGTTCTGGCAGGGACTGATGCTGATTTTGATCTTTTCCGTCTGGCTGGACTGGCTGCCCGCCTCCGGCTACGGCACCTGGCAGCAAATGGTCATGCCGGTCATTGCCCTGGGTGTCAACTCCTCGGCTACCATCATGCGCACCACCCGCAGCTCCATGCTGGAGGTCATGCGGCAGGACTACATCCGCACGGCCAAGGCCAAGGGCCAGACCTACTGGGCCGTGGTGCTGCGCCACGCTCTGAAAAACGCCATGATCCCCATCGTCACGGTCATCGGACTGCAGATGGGCACGCTGCTGGCCGGCTCCATCGTCACGGAGGTCATCTTCTCCATCGCCGGCGTGGGCAAGTATCTGGTGGATTCCATGAACGCGCGGGACTATAACGCCGTACAGGGCTGCGTGCTTTTGATCGCCTTCGTCTCCGCCATCTTGAATCTGATCGTGGATATCATCTACACCTTCATCGATCCCCGCATGAAGACCATGTATGCAAGCTCCAAGGGCGGTTTTCTGCGCGGGCTGTTCCACAAAAAGAAGAAGGAGGAGGCAGAAGCATGAGCAAGAGTAAAAAAGCCGCAAAGCACACCATGCTCTCCGAGATCTGGCGCCGGTTCCGCAAAAACCGGCAGGCCGTGGTGGGTCTGGTGGTCCTGGTTTTGTTCGTTCTGATCGCCATTTTCGCCGACGTGATCGCGCCCTATGGCTTTGACGACCAGGATGCCTCCCGGGCGCAGATCGCCCCGTGCGCGGAATTCATCTTCGGAACGGACAACCTGGGCCGCGACGTGTTCAGCCGCATCATCTACGGCAGCCGCTACTCCCTGTCCATCGGCTTTTTGGCGGTGGGCATCTCCGTCATCACCGGCGGCTTCCTGGGCATCATCGCCGCCTACTATCCCAAGCTGGACAACATCATCATGCGCACCATGGACCTGTTCATGGCCATTCCCCAGATGCTGCTGGCCATGTGCATCGTCTCCGCCCTGGGCGGAAGCCTTTTCAACCTGATGCTGGCGGTGGGACTTTCCTCCACGCCCAAATTCGCCCGGGTGGTGCGGGCCTCCGTGCTTTCCACCCGGGAACAGGAATTCGTGGAGGCAGCCCGGGCCATCGGCGCCGGCAACCTGCGCATCATCTGGCATCACATCCTGCCCAACTCCATCTCTCCCCTGATCGTCCAGGCCACCCTGGCCATGGCCGGCGCCATCATCTCCGCCTCCGCCCTGAGCTTCCTGGGCTTCGGCATCCAGGCGCCGCAGACGGAGTGGGGCGCCATG